>SCTL01000896.1 GCA_004297495.1 Verrucomicrobiota bacterium | reverse complement strand
TTTTCGCGGCACACCGGCGACGAGCATCATCGCGAAACCGGTTGGCAGCAGCACCAGCGCCGAGCCGAGGTCCGGCTCTTTCATGATTAACACAAACGGCAGCGCCATCAGGAGCATCGCTTTCCAGAAATTGATCGGGATGCGCAATTCGTCTGCGGGCCGGCTTAGAAAACTTGCCAGCGCGAGAATGAAGGAAAGCTTGGCGAACTCGGACGGTTGCAGACTGAAGAACCCGAGATCGAACCACCGTCGCGCGCCGCCGCGCCACGTTCCGAAAAACAAAACCGCGATGAGCAACACGATCGTTGTCCAGTAGAGCACGAACGACCAGCGGGCCAGCGTGTGATAATCCACGAGGCAGAGCGCAACGACCGCGCCGCCACCGACTGCGTACCAAACAATCTGCCGCAGCCAAAGTTGTTTCAGCAATGGCAGCGCGGCGACGAAATCATTTACCATCGTGGCGCTGTAAACGAACGCCACGCCTACGAGCATCAGCCCGAGGACCGAAGCGATTTGCAGCCGGTCCAGGCGGTTCTGTCTTTCGTTGAGAGTGGCTTCGAACATTTTATTCGTTGCGGGCGATCGCAGTCTGGGCGCGCAGGTCGTCAAACTTTTTCAATCCGACATAAACATCGTGCGCCACCGGCGCACAGGTTGTGCCGCCGGACGCGCCGTTCTCAACCATCACGACGACGGCGTAGCGCGGTTGCTCATAAGGCGCGAACGAGGCGAACCAGGTTGTGTTCTGCACTTGCCCGCGCTCACGACGTTCCGCCGTGCCGGTCTTGCCGCACACGCGAAAGCCGCAACCGAGCACCGCCTTGCCCGTGCCCTCGGGGTCTTCGGTTTCCGCCAGCATAGCCGCGCGGAGGAGATTCAGGCTACGCTGGCTCACTCCCAAATCATCCCGCACCTGGCCGTCGGGGAAAATGGTCGGAGGTTCGAGGTCGTTGGGATTCGCCGACTCGATGCGGCTCACCACGCGCGGCTGTAAAACTTTTCCGCCGTTCGCGATGGCGGCGCTCATCACGGCCATCTGCGTGGGCGTCACATCCATCGCGCCCTGGCCGATACAGATGTTCGCCTTTTCGCCGGCGGGCCAGTAGCGGACTTTGTCCGCGTCGGGAAAATGTCCGGCGGCTTCCTGCAACAATTTCAAACCCATGCGCTCGCCGAGATGCAAACGCCGGCCCAGTTCCACGACGCGATCGAACACACCCGGTTGCAAGCCGCAGTTGATGAAGTAAGCGTTGCTGGACCGCGCGATCGCGCGGCGGAGGTCGTAGTCGCCGGGTTGGGCGGTGTCATGAAACCGTTGTTTGCCGACAAAGATGGCACCGCCGGATCTGGCGACGGGGTCGGCCTCGACATGGTACTTCGCGTTCGGGTCCAAACCATTTTCCAGGCCCGCGAGCGCGACCATCGTTTTGAAAATCGAGCCGGCTTGGTATTGCTCGCGCGTGGCGCGATTCTTTTGCACGCCGAAAGCCGCGTTTGTCCAGCGCGCCTTTTCCTCCTCGTTCGGGAAACCGCGGATGAAATAATTCGGATTGCTGCACGGCGTGGAAGCCAGCGCGAGGATGTCGCCGGATGAAACATCCATCACCACGACGGCGGCTTTGGCGTCGTGATCCAACCGCCGGCGCATCGCGGCCTCGGTGTCCTGCTGGAGCGCGAGGTCAATCGTGAGCGTTACTTGTTTGCCGATTTCCGCGTATTCCTGAACG
>SCTL01000895.1 GCA_004297495.1 Verrucomicrobiota bacterium | reverse complement strand
AATTCCGTCACGCGCGAGATGATGTTCAAGGGCAACTTCCTTCTCTGGATTCTCGTCGAAGTTCTTTGGTTCGGACTCCAACTCAGTTTCATTGGCGTGCTCTATCTGCACACCGACGCCATCGGCTCGTGGACCAAATGGCAGGTGGTGATGCTCGTGGGCGCGAGTCACTTCATCCAGCAAGTCTTTCAAGCCTTCTTCCTCATCAACTGCGCCAACCTCTCCGAACTCATCCGCACCGGCAAAATGGATTTCCTCCTCATGCTCCCGGTCAACACCCGCTTCGTCGTCTCGCTGCGACAGGTGGACCTCGGCGGGTTCGTCAACGCCGCGTTCTCCGTCGCCGTGATGGCCTACGCCGCGCGCCAACTCCACCTCACGCCCAGCGCGCTGCACCTGCTCGCGTTCGCCGCCATCTGCGTCGTCGGCATTCTCATCCACTACTCGCTCATGTTCATGCTCGCGAGCATCAGCTTCTGGACGGTGCGCGCGCAAGGCATCGTCTATGGCTACTACAACCTCTTTCAAATCGCCCGGATGCCGGATGAAGCCTTCCGCGGCCTGTTCAAAGCCGTGTTCACCTTCGCGCTCCCGATGCTGCTGGTGACCAACGTGCCCGTGCGCCTGCTCACCGAGAAACTCAATCTCCACTCGCCCGGCCCGATTTTTCTCCTGCTCGGCATGGGCGTGGTCTGCGCGATTGTTTCCGAATTTGTCTGGCGCATCTCGGTGAAACGCTACACCAGCGCCAGTTCCTGACCGCTCAAAAAGCGCTTTACATCTTTGCCCGCGAGGAGCCTCATGGGTCTGCGTCGGTGGGCGACGCAAATATACTCCGGGCACTTCAACCTAAACGGGAAAGCGAAACCATGAAACTTACGAACCGACTCCTCATCACCTTCGGCGCATCGTCACTTGCACTCGCGCTGCTCAGCGGATGCGCCTTGACCAAGGACTACTGCTCGCTCAGCTACGCGCCGCAGACCAACGTCGCCAGGATCAAAGGCGCGGAAGCGGTGAAAGTGAAGATCGAACTCGCCGACCGCCGCACCATCAAGGACAAAGTCAGCGTCAAGAAAAACGGCTACGGCATGGAGATGGCCGACATCATCAGCAAGGAGGACGTGGGGGTGACCGTCAAGAACGCCCTCGTCACCGAGCTCACCAACCGCGGCTTCAGCCCCGCCGGCGGCGACGTGCTCGTCCTCGCCGAACTCAGCAAATTCTACAACGATTTCAAGATTGGCTTCTTCACCGGCGACGCCGTTGCCGAAGTCAGCATGAACATTCAGGTGAAAAGAAACGACGGCAGCATCACCTTCTCCAAAATCGTGAATGGCAATGGCGTGAACAAGAACGTGATGCTCGCCTCGGGCAGCAACGCCAAAGTCGCCCTCGAAGCCGCGCTGGTGGATGCCGTGGCCAAACTCTTTGAAGATGTCAGCTTCACCGAAGCGCTGCTCAAATCAGCCGCCAGCCCGAAGAACGGCACTTGATTTTCCAGATCCGCGGCGTGTGATCGTCTCCGAATTCGTCTGGCGCATCTCCGTGAAATCTGCGGACGGGGATTCGACCGATCTTTGAACAGGCGGCAACCGAGGAAACGGAGGAAGGAAGTGCAACGACTCGGTTCCCACGGGTTGCTCGAAAATCTCACCACCAGCAACACGCTCAGTTTGCACAAGTCGCGTCCGAACGTTCTCCCTCTCCCGTCGGACGGGAGAGGGCTGGGGTGAGGGCAGCTTCGATTCTTCACTTGCCCTGACATTAAAATCCCGTTTACTCCGCAACCATGTCCACCGAGCGCGCCCGACAATTACGGCGGGATTCCACCTGGGCCGAGAGACGTTTGTGGCGTGTGCTCCGTTCGCGCCGGCTGGCTGGATACAAATTCCGCCGGCAGCGCATCGAAGGCCGATACTACCTGGACTTCTATTGTCACGAAGCCAAGGTGGTCGTGGAACTGGACGGCTCAGGTCATGGATTTCCCGATCAGCAGCAGCACGACGCGTCGCGCGACGCCTGGCTGGCCGCGCGTGGCATTCTGGTGAAGCGAGTTTGGAATCATCAACTCGTGCGCACGGAGGGGCGGGAAAATCTGGTGGAGAATCTCTGGCGGTTGTTGCAGGAACGAGCGCCACATCCGGACAACGTGCCGCCGCCACCTTATCGCCGCGCGCCTGACAAACCCGGCTCGCCGCCCGAACCCTCACCCTGACCCTCTCCCATCGGATGGGAGAGGGAAGGCTGCGGACGATTTTCTTTGCTCGAACATCTCACGACCATCCACGCGCCCGGATTTCCCCATGAGCGTCCGAACGTTCTCCCTCTCCCGTCCGACGGGAGAGGGCCGGGGTGAGGGCGAGCGTTCAAATCAAATGGCGGCTGGACACAGACAAACCCCGGATTTATGGTCGCAGCCGATGGAAGTGATAGACGACAATTCTGTCGCTCAATCATAATGTTAGGCCGCTATGAGAACCCATAACCGCACATGAAGCGATGCTCTTGGTTGCAATTCCTGATCACCGTCTTACTCACTTTGACATTCGATAGCCGCCTCAGCGCTCAGGCCACGGAGATTACAAATCCACCACCCAAGTGCAAAATCGATGGCGTTTTCGGAGACTGGAAAGGCTATCAGACCGGTTGGAACGAAACCGGCCTAGATTGGAGCAAAGTCAAAATGACTCCGGGCTTCGACGGAATTGATCTCAAAGAATTCTACTATGACAATGACGACACTTATTTATATCTGTTCATCAAATGCAAGCCTACCGTGCAAGAGAGATACGACAGGACGCACAGCACTGGGGATTTAGGCTTTCTGTATATCGACACTGACATGAACACCAACACAGGGGCAGCTGACAGGGACGCCTATGGCTCATCGACCATTTCGGGTGCTGAAATTCAGATTTATCTTCCAACCGGATTTTCCATCACGGGAGGGACGAAGTCGGGCTGCCATCTGAGCTATGATATGGAGCGATGGGATGCGTCATCAAAACTATTCGATCAGCAGATCCGCAAAGCGGACTCGAGAGACGCAAACCCACTGGTGGCACATGGGAAGGACGGTGTTGAGATCGCACTGCTACTATCCGATCTTGGGGTGCGGAAGGGAAGCAAGTTCTCCTTTGCCTGCTGGGAGAGCATGGCGCTTCGAGATTATGTCAACAGAACTACGATCAAAATCGAATAGTTCATCTACTTCCCCGCCTTCTTCTCCGCCACCCAAGCCTTGATGCGTTTCTCCAGCACGTCCAGCGGCAACGCGCCCTGCCCCAGCACTTGATCGTGGAATTGCCGCACGTCGAACTTGTCCCCGAGTTCCTTCGTCGCGTAGTTGCGCAGCTCGCGAAGCTTGAGTTGCCCGATCTTGTAAGCCAGCGCCTGCCCGGGCCACACGATGTAACGATCCACTTCCACCGTCACGTCGTGCTCGCTCTTGGTGGTGTTGGCCAGGAAGAAATCAATCGCCTCCTGCCGCGTCATCTGGCCGGTGTGCATCCCGGTGTCCACGACGAGCCGAATGGCGCGCCACATTTCATAAACCAGTTGGCCGAACTTCTGGTAAGGATCTTTATACATGCCGAGTTCGTAGCCGAGGCTCTCGGAGTAAAGCCCCCAGCCCTCGACGAACGCCGTGTAGTCGCGGTTCTTGCGGAACTCCGGCACGTTCTCCAGTTCCTTCGCCAGCGCGATCTGCAAGTGATGCCCCGGCACGGACTCGTGCAACGTGAGCGCTTCCATCTCCCATTTCAGCCGCGTCTCGACGGCGTAAGTGTTCGCGTAAAAATATCCGGGCCGGCCAATCTCCGGCGCGCCGGGTTGATAATACGCCGTGGTCTGCGATTTCTCCGCGTAGGACGGCACGGGAATCACACCGTAAGTCAGCCGCGGCAGTTTGCCGAAGAGATGCGCGAGTTCGGGATCAACGCGTTTGCAGATGTCGCGATAGCCGCGCAGCAAATCGTCGGCGTTCGTGTAATGAAACTGCGGGTCAGTGCGCAGGAAATTCTGGAACTCCGCGAAGCTGCCTTTGAATCCCGTCTCGGCGATGACCTTGTCCATCTCGGCGCGAATGCGTTTCACTTCCGAGAGACCCAGCGCGTGAATCTGCTCCGGCGTCATCGTGGTCGTGGTGGTGACGCGTGAATTAAACGCATACCAATCCTTGCCGTCCGGCAACGCGTTCAAGCCGACGCTTTCCCGGCATTTCGGAATGTATTCGTTCACGAGAAAATCATGCAGCCGACCGTAGGCGGGAATGATTTTCTGTTTCACCGCCGCCACCGCTTCCGCGCGCAACTTCTCCTGCTCGGCGGCGGGGATGGATTCGGGAAATTCGCGGAACGCGAGGAGCATGGGACTCTTGTCCAGTTCCGCCACCATCTGATTCTTCACCTGTTGCGGCACGTCGCGCAGCGTGATCTTTGGCGGCGTCAATCCCGCCTCCAATCCCTTCCGCAGCAGCGGGATGTTTCCATCAATCACCGCGTCCGCCGTCTGCAACCGCTTCACGATGTCGCGATAATCCTTGAGCGTCGTGTGCGGCGCGAACTCCAGCACGCGCGCGATGTCCTGCTGCACGCCGCCCATCTGGTTCACCGACATCAACTCGCCCTTGAACCGCGTACCCTCGATGGCTTCGTCGAGGTTGCGCTTGAACAGATCGAAGTTGAGCTGATCGGCGGCGCTGAGTTTATCGCGCTTGATGGACTTGATGACCGCGAGCGGTGCTTGCAACTCGCGCTTGTGCCGCTCGATGGTTTCGAGCGAGACATCACTCCAACGATCATTCTGTCCGGCATAACCGACTTCGGTGGCCCACTCGGGGTTCTCGTGCATCGTGTTTTCCCAATCGAGCTTGAACAGCGCGTGCAATCGCTCGGCGTCGGGCGATTTGGTTTTGGCGAGCTTCGCGCAATCACGCTCGAAGTCGGTCTGGCTCGGCGCGGCCTGCGCACAAACGGCGGTGAGAATCAACCCGGAGAGGAAAGTGATGACTGGTTTCATGCGTGCCAGAAGTTGCCTCAACAGCACTTTGCGGGAAAGCAGAAATCGCCGAAGTATTTTCTTCGACTCACCAGCCAACGCTGTTAGTCTCGCGCCAAGAAAGGAACCCTATGGACATAACTACTGGCAATGTCGTTGTAACAAGCATCCTCGCACTTGTCTTTGTCGCTTTCTTCGCAGTCTTCCGCAGCAGGGGAAAGGGAAAAATCAAAGGGCCATGGGGCACGGGTATTGATGTAGAAGGTTCAAATGAGCCTCAACCTACCCGCGTCAAGGAAGTGGAAGCAGGCGGCAACGTACGCGTGACAGAGTCAAGCGGACGCGGCGTGGATGCTTCCAGACTTAAGGCACAAGGCGACGTGGAGATTTCCAGTTCGTCGAGCGGAGGAACTTCGCCCCCAAAAAAGTAGCCCTCGATTTCGCCGCGAACATCGGGGGTGGTTCCATTCAAGACGCACAAGCGGGGCGCGACATCATTCACAAGCACGTCGGGCAGGAGATTCATTATCACCAACCGGGAGCTTCCGCCACGTCAGCGATCCAGACGCTTCACCAACTCCCCTCCCCGCCTGCCAACTTCACGGGACGTGATGAAGAACTCGCCGACCTCGAAAAGAAACTCACCACCGATCATGCCGCCGGCGCGACCATCTCGGGCAAACAACACGCCGGGCTGCAAGGCATGGGTGGCGTGGGCAAGACCGCGCTGGCCATCGTGCTCGCGCACAAACTCAAAGACCGTTACCCGGACGCCCAGCTTTACCTCAATCTGCGCGGCGCGGACCCAGACCACCGCCAGCCGGTCAAACCCGACGAGGCGATGCAAAACATCATCCACGCCTTCCGTCCGGACGTGCGGTTGCCGGACACACTCGAAGAACTGACGCCCTGCTACCGTTCTGTGCTCTCGGAAGCCGGGCGCGTGCTGCTGCTACTCGACAACGCCGCCGATGCCGACCAGGTTCGTCCGCTCTTGCCGCCGGCCAGTTGCCTGTTGATCGTCACTTCCCGCGCACAGTTTTCTCTGCCCGGACTTGCTCCGCGCAACATTGATTGCCTGTTGCCCGCCAATGCGCAGGAACTTCTCCTCAAACTCGCGCCACGACTCGAAGGCCATGAAAAGGAAGCCGCCGAACTTTGCGGACATCTACCACTCGCGCTCGAAGTCTTCGCCGGGGTAGTGAATGACAAGAAACTTCATCCTGTGCCTGAACTGCTCGAACGACTGCGCGCGGGGAAGGACAAACTCGGCGCCGTGGATGCCACTTTCCAACTCAGCTTCGACCTGCTCTCGGAAGATTTGCGGCGGCGATGGACACTGCTGGCGGTATTTTCCGCCAGTTTCGATCTGCTCGCTGCTTTGACCGTTTGGGGAAATTCGCCGGTCATCGATTCGTCGGGCTCAATCTCTGAGTCCGAATGGGAGAGACAGTGGAAGAACGCACACGATTCTGCCCGCGACGTCATGCTGGGGCTCATGAATGCTAGCTTGGTGGAATACAACGAAAGCAATGGCCGGTTTCGCTTGCACGACTTGGTGCGTCAGTTTTGTGATGGAAAACTTAACGATGCCGAACGTACCACCGCACGGTTGCGTCATGCCCGGTATTATTGCTCCGTCAGTTCGGCGGCGGACAGCCTTTACCTGCAAGGTAAAGAGAATATGCTGCGCGGGCTGGAATTATTTGACCGTGAACGAACCCATCTGGAAGCAGCCTTCGAATGGCTCCGAGTCAGACAGGATCAGAAAGCTGCTGTCTTGCTCGTCGAGTTGGTGAACGCGGTGGTTTATACCAGCGATCTGCGTTTTCATCCTCATCAACGAATCCAGTGGCTAGAGGGCCAACTCGCCGCCGCCCGCGTCATAAAAAATCGTGGCGCGGAAGGCAACGCCCTCGGCAATCTCGGCAACGCCTATGCTGACTTGGGTGACACACGCAAGGCCATTGAGTTCTTTGAGCAGTGCCTGAAGCTGCACCGCGACACTGGCGACCGGCGCGGGGAGAGCAACGACCTCGGCAACCTC
>SCTL01000894.1 GCA_004297495.1 Verrucomicrobiota bacterium | reverse complement strand
CCGGAAAAATTATCGGAGACCGCGTCGGCGATCCAGGTCATCACGTCGGAAGACATCCTACGCTCCGGTGCGTCGAGTCTGCCGGAAGCGCTGCGCCTTGCGCCGAATCTGGATGTCGCGCAGGTGAATTCGCACGACTGGGGCATCAGCGCGCGCGGCTTCAACAACACGGTGGCCAACAAACTTCTGGTGATGATGGATGGCCGCACGATCTACACGCCGCTCTACGCCGGCGTTTTTTGGGACGTGCAGAACGTGATCCTGGAAGATATTGACCGCATTGAAGTCGTCAGCGGGCCGGGCGGAACGCTTTGGGGCGCGAACGCGGTGAATGGCGTCATCAACATCACCACCAAGAGCGCGAAGGACACGCAAGGCACTTTGATCACCGGCGGCGGCGGGTCGTTGTTGCAGGATTTTGGCGCGGTGCGTTATGGCGACAAGATCAGCACCAATGTTTTCTTCCGCGTCTATGCCCAACGTTTTGATCGGAACAACACGCTCATGGCGAACGGCAACGACGCGACCAACTCGTGGGACATGACGCAGGGCGGTTTTCGGCTCGACGGCTATCCGTCCGAAGCCAACGCGTGGACTGTGCAAGGCGATGTTTACAGCGGCACGGAGCAAGGCTTCGCCGCCGACACGACGCTGGATGGACAAAATATTCTGGGCCGCTGGACGCACACGATTTCCGCAGACTCGGACTGGCAGGTGCAAGCCTACTTTGACCGCACGTGGCGGCGCACACCCAACTCCTTCACCGAAGATTTGAAAACCTTCGACGTGGATTTTCAGCATCGCTTCCCGCTGGGTGAACGGCAGAGCGTTATTTGGGGTGGCGGTTACCGGTTGATGGTGGACGAAGTGGTCAACAGCGCGGCGCTGGCCTTCCTGCCGCCAAACCGGAATCTGGAACTCTTCAGCGGTTTTGTTCAGGATGAAATCACGCTCCTGCCCGAGCGCCTGAAACTCACCCTCGGCACTAAACTGGAGCACAACGATTATTCCGGCGTCGAAGTTCAACCCAGTGGCCGGATCGCCTGGACGCCGGACGATCGGCAGACGGTTTGGGCGGCGATTTCGCGCGCGGTGCGTTCGCCCAGCCGGATTGATTCGGATTTTTATATTCCCGCCAATCCGCCGTATGTGCTGGCGGGCGGCACCAATTTCGATTCCGAAAAACTGCTCGCCTACGAAGTGGGCTATCGCGTTCGGCCCACGGACCAGCTCTCGGTTTCGCTCGCCGCGTTTTACAATCAGTACGATCAACTCCGCAGCGTGAACGAAATCACGACCACGAATTTCTTCCTCGCCAATGATTTTGAAGGCGAAACCGCCGGCGTGGAACTTTCGGCCAATTTTCAGGCGACGAGTTGGTGGCGCTGGCGCGGGGGCTACACCTATCTTTACAAAAGCCTGCAACCGACCAGCCCGAATGCCAATCCCAGCGTGCGTGAAGGCAACGACCCCGAGCATCACTTCCTGCTCCAGTCCATCATGGATTTGCCCGGGCATTTCCAATTCGACACCACGGCCCGTTACGTGGACTTGCGGCCTTCGCCGGTCATCCCCAGTTACTTCACCGTTGACCTGCGGCTGGCCTGGCAATTCAAAAATCTCGAACTCGCCGTCGTCGGCCAGAATCTTTGCGACAACCGGCATCCGGAATTCGGCACGCAGGAAATCCCGCGTAGCGTCTTCGGAAAGGTGACATGGCGATTCTAGCCAAACGATTCTGGCGCGAAATCATTTGCCGCCGGGGAAACTTTCCCGCCGTGGGATTGATCGCCGCCGCGCTGCTGGTGGCGGGCGAATCACCAGCCCCGGCGCAGAAAGCTCCGACGCCGGAATATCAGCTCAAGGCCGTTTTCTTGTTCAACTTCGCCGAGTTTGTCGAATGGCCGACCAACGCCTTTGCCGGCGCGGACTCGCCGCTGGTGATCGGCGTGCTGGGCGCTGATCCGTTTGGCCCTCAGCTCGACGCGACCGTGCGCGATGAAAAAATCAATGGCCGCTCCTTGCAGGTCCAACGCTATCGCCGGGTGGAAGACATCGGCGCCTGTCACATCCTGTTCATCAGTCGTTCCGAGTCGCCCCGGCTGGAACCGATTCTTGCGTCGCTCAAAGGCCGGAGCATCCTCACCGTCAGCGACGTGGATAATTTCGCCTCGCGCGGCGGCATGATCCGGTTCGTGACGGACAAAAACAAAATCCGTCTGCGGATCAACCTGGAAGTTGCCAAGGCCGCCAACCTGACCATCAGTTCCAAGCTGCTTCGGCCCGCGGAGATCGTCGGGAGTGGAAAGGATTAGCCGTGACGTTCAAAGACGCGCCGATCCAGCGAAAACTCGTGGTGATTATTTTGCTGACCAGCATGGCGGCGCTGCTGTTGATGCGGTCGGTGTTTTTCACCTATGAGTTTTTCACGTTCCGGCAGGCGACCCAGCGACAGCTTTCCGCCGTCGGCAAGGTCATCGCAGCCAATAGTTCCGCGGCGCTCGCGTTCGTGAACGTGGATGATGCCCGGGAAATCCTCGGCGCGCTCAAGGCCGAACCGCACCTGACGGCGGCGGCATTGTATGATCGCAACGGACTGCTCTTCGCAAAATTCCCCGCCGACTTCGCTGCTGATGCGCTCCCGCGCGCTCCGGAAAAATCGGGCTACCGTTTTCAGCACTCGGTGCTCGTGGGTTTTGAACCGGTGATGCAAGGCGACCGGCGACTCGGCACGCTCTATCTCCGACTCGACACCGGAACGATGATGGCTGAATGGTTGCGGACCTCGATCGGCTTGGGGCTCATGGTCATCGTCGTCGCGCTGGCGTTCAGCTATGTGATTTCCAAGCAGCTTCAGAAACGGATTTCCCGCCCCATCCTCGCGCTCGCCGAAACCGCCCGGGCGATTTCCAGCCGGCGCGATTATTCCGTGCGCGCGCCGAAGCTGGGCCAGGATGAATTCGGATTGCTCACCGACGCCTTCAATCAAATGCTCTCACGGATTCACGAGCAGAACCAGGCCGTCAGCGAAAGCGAAGCGCGCGTGCGCGCCGTTTTGGATTCCGCGCTGAGCGCGGTGGTGGTGATTGATGCGGCGGGTGTGGTGATTGACTGGAACAGCCGCGCCCAAAGCATGTTTGGCTGGTTGCGCGGCGAAG
>SCTL01000893.1 GCA_004297495.1 Verrucomicrobiota bacterium | reverse complement strand
GCCGCCGTTTTTCAAAGTGGCGGGACGCTCACGCTCAACCGGCCTGCCAGCGTGGACAATTTCAAGATCGGCAGCGGCGCGAACAGTTGGGGCTACTACAATCTCTCCGGCGGCAGTTTGACGAACGTGAACGAAGTTGGCCTTGGCGCCAACGCCAGCGGCACCGTCGGCGTCATGGACATTTCCGGCGGCACGTTCTCGGCGAACGGCTGGCTGACGATTGGCCGTGGATCAGGCACCAGCTCTGGCGTACTCAATGTCTCTGGGACGGGTACGGTGAATCTGACTGGAGCGATTGATAACACGCGGCGCTTCCGCCTCAACTGGGCGGGCACCGCCGGCGCGCAATCCATCGTCAACGTCAGCGGCGGTGGCAGTATCATCGGCCCGACCAGCGGGATTTCGCTCAGCACTTACACGCTCGATTTGAGCGGCGCCAACATCGCGGGTACGCTCGGCGAGGTCAACCTCAACAGTGGCGGCCTGATTCAAATCTTCGGTGTGACGGGCGGCAATGCGAACCCCACGTGCCTGCTGAATTTCAACGGGGGCACGCTCAAAGCCACTGCGGCGAACACCGCCTTCCTCACCGACTCCACCATTGACGGCGTTTATCTCTACTCCGGTGGCGCGACGATTGACGACAACGGCGTCGCCATCACCGTCAGCCGACCGCTGCTCGCGCCGACCGACAGCGGCGTGAGCGCCATCGCGGTGACGGCGGGCGGGTCCGGCTACATCGGCGCGCCGATGGTGGCGATCACCGGCGGCACGGGCGCGGGCGCAACCGCCATCGCCAATATGGCGGACGACGGCACCGGCAACGGCACTTACAAAGTTGACAGCCTCACCATCACCAGCCCCGGCGTTTACACCGTGGCTCCTACAACCGTGACTCTCACGGGCGGTGGCGCCACCACGGCGGCGACCATTGGCGCAATCAGCGCGACCGCCAACGCCAGCGGCGGCCTGACCAAGACTGGTTTGGGAACGCTGACCGTCAGCGGTGCCAGCAGCTACACCGGCAACGTCAACATCAACGCCGGTACGCTGTCCGCGAACTTGGGGAACAACTTCCTCAACCCCACAACCTCTGCGTTGGGCAACCCGCAGGTCGCCCGCAACATCAATGTGAACGACGGCGGCACACTGACCCTCACCGGACCCGACACGCTCGGCGGAGCCAACACCACCGTGGCCGCCACGCTGGTCATCAACAGCAACGGCGTCGTCAACAATGCGGGCAACAACTTCAACACCTTTGGCCCGGTGCAACTTAACGGCGGCACTCTCACCGGCACCGGCGGTGCCATCGCCGGCTACCAGATGTATAACTTGCGCGGCACCGTGACGGTCGGCGGCAGCTACGCCTCCACGATCTCCGGCAGCGGAACCTTCGCCGGCTACCATCTCGCATCGCCCACGACCTTCAATGTCGCCGATGTCGCCGTCGGCACTGATCTGATGGTTTCCGGAATCTTCGTGGATCAGGACGCCACCGACTCCGGCGCCGGTTCCCTCAACAAGACTGGCGCGGGCACGATGGTGCTTTCGGGCCCGAACACGTACACCGGCAACACCACGATCAATGCCGGCACGCTCGCGTTGAGCGGCAGCGGCACGATCGCCAGCACGCCGCTTATCGCCGTCGGCAGCGGCGCGACGTTCGATGTTTCCGCAGTCAGTTTCGTGCTCGGCGCAGGCCAGACCTTGGCCGGCAACGGCACGGTCCTGGGTGCGGTCACGGTCAATGGCACGGTCGCTCCCGGCGCCTCCATCGGCACACTGACGTTGAACAGTTCTCCGGCTCTTTCGGGCACGACGCTGATGGAAATCAACACGACCAATTCGCCGGCGACGAGCGATCTGCTCGTCGTCAACGCGGCGCTCGCTTACGGCGGCACGCTCACCGTGGTCAACACCGGCGACGCGCTGGTCGGCGGCGAACAGTTTGATTTGTTCGACGCGACCAGTTTCAGCGGCGCGTTCAGTGCGACCAACCTGCCGGCATTGGGCAGCGGACTGAACTGGTGGCTCGGCCAGTTGTCGAGCGACGGCAAAATCATCGTCAACCGCGCGCCCACCGCCAGCGACAAGAGCTACACGCGCAATGCCGGTTCAAGTCTGATGATTCTCAAATCCGATCTGCTCGTCGGCGCGAGCGACGTGGACAGCGGCGACAGCGTGAGTTTCGACGCGCTGACCAGCGCGGGTTCGCAAGGCGCGACGGTAAGCGAGAACGCGACGGCGTTTCTGTATGAACCGGCGAACAACAACAACGACCTGCTGACGTTCCGCGTGAAAGACGCGCGCGGCGGCACGGTGGTCAAGAATATCACGATCACGGTGAACAGTAGCGGCAGCGGCGGCACGGCGCAGACGATTACGCCGACGAGCAACGGGATGGAAGTGAGTTTCGCCGGCATCCCGGGCTTCAAGTATGACGTCGAACGCGCCGAGGATGTGAGCTTCACGGTGAACCTGACGACACTGGCGACCACCAACGCGCCGGGCAACGGTTTGTTCAGCATCACGGATGCGACGCCGCCGTCGCCGACGGCTTACTACCGTTTGAAATACAATCCGAATTGAGATTCATCAGAACCACGACAACGAACCCCAACGACTTAAAATTATGAAACGAATCTTGGCGACGATGGTGTTGGTGCTGGCGGGAGTGACGAGCCGTGCGGACACGGTGACCACGAACTGGAGCAGCGGCTTCACGGCGAGTGGCGTGATTCCGGACGGCAACCTCGCGGGCTGGAGCGACACGCGCGTGATCGGCGGTTTGTCGGGACTGATCAGCGATGTGAACTTGAGTCTCACCCTGAGCGGCGGGAATAACGGCGACCTCTACGCCTACCTCGTGCATAGCAGCGGCTTCGCGGTGTTGTTGAATCGCGTGGGTCGTGATGGGAGCAATCCGTTTGGCTACGGCAACGCGGGCATCAACGTGACGTTCAATGATGGTGCCGCGACGGACATCCATTATTATGGCGGGACGGGAATTCCCAGCGGCAGTTTCCAGCCCGACGCACGGAACATTAGTCCGTTGAGCAGCGGCGCGACGCTGGCGGGCTTTGATCGGGCGAACAGCGGTGCGTGGCTTTCGAGTTTCACGAATCAAAGTGCGAACGGAAGCTGGACGTTGTTCATCGCGGACGTTGTGGGTGGCGGCACTGGCCCGACGGTGACGAGTTGGGGACTGTCGCTGGACCTCGTGCCCGTGCCGGAAGCGTCGCAATGGGCGATGTGCGGCGCGATGGCGGTGTTCGGCGCCGGCTACTTCTGGCGCGTGCGCAAGCAAGTCACTGGCGAAAAATCCGCGCGCAAGTAACCCAGCAACGTAACCCGGCGTTCGCGCCGGCGATGGCGCGCGTCATTTTGATTTCCGGTGGCCGCGCGGACTGTCCTTCCCCAAGCAATGCGTGCTGCGTCGCCCAGCACCGACGACGTGCGACCTTCTGCACGTTATTTTCCAGCGGACGAAAGTGCGACTGACTGCCGATCGAAGAGAACTTTCCTCGCGTCCAGTTTCGGGCATGCAAATTCCACGCGGAAAATTTTTTGGGACCTTTATTGAGAAAGGGACGGCAGGTTTGGCGGGCGCGGGCGCCGGAGTTAATCTGCACTCACGCCTATGAAACTTGAAGTAGCGCTCTGCGCCCGCGGTGAAAACATCTTTAGTCCGGTCGTCTTCCCGGCCGGCGCCGTCGCCCCGCTCAACGGAGGGATGAACTGACCGATGGAGGGCCGATTAAGTATGAGTCATGAATTTCCAAAAGTTCCCGCAAAAGTTTACCGGCGAATGAATCAGGTTCTAACTGCCCACCCGCCGATTGCCATTTTGTTCCCAACCCAGTTACCCAATCACTCGTTATGAAGCCGCAAAACCCCCAACCCACCCCCGACCGAAGTATGAAGATGCAAAACACGATCCTTATGCAACTAGCGAACTTGAGACTCTGGTTACTCGCCGCGCTGCTGGCGCTGGCGTCCAGCAGCTTTGGCAGCACCATCGCCTACTGGACGTTTGAAGGCGACGGTGTGACCACGCCGACCGATGGAACTTTCGTGAAAGACACCGACGGTCGTGTGGCGCCGACCGTGGACGGCATTCTGGTGCGTGATATGTCGGGGAACGGCAACTCGCTCTTCACCTGGAATAATGATGTGACCGGGCATCAGTATCGGACGAATGTTCCGTCAGCAATCGTGCCGCAGACGGGGGCGGCGAACCAGTTCAGCATTCAGAACAACGGGAATTTTCCGGCGACGATGAGTTGGTCCACCAACAGCCTGCCGACGGTGGACGTGGAGACGATCGAGCCGCTGGCGTGGACGATCGAAGCTTCCATTTATCAGACTGCATCCGGCGTGAATGAAACCTTCGTCGGGCGCGACGGTAATGGTGAGACGAACATCGCGGCCAGTGCGCGGGCGCCGTTGTATTTCAAAACGTTCAACGGCACGCTGCAGATACTCTTCACCGATGTCGCGGGAAACACTTACGACCTGACTGATACCACCGGCGCGATTTCCTTGAATACCTGGTACAACGTCGCGGCTGTGAGTGACGGCACGACGCTCAGTCTCTACCGCGATTCCGGCGCGGGCTATGCCCTCGTCGCCTCGATGGCCTTGACGCCAGGCGACACCCGCTTGAATTACGACAACGACAATTCCTCGACGGTCGGCGACGAGCAATGGGGTTGGAGCATCGGGCGCGGGCGTTACAGTCTGTCGGACGCGCAGACCGATGGGCACACGGACCGCTTTTTTGGTTACATTGACAACGTCCGCATCAGCGACGCCGCGCTCACCACGAATCAGATGCTGGGTTATTCGACGAACGTGTTTGTGGTCAGCGGTCCGACGCCGGCGGCGCAGACGGTGGCGCTCGGCAATCCGTTCAGCTTCTCCATTCTCGGTGGTGGCGAGTCCGTGACGTATCAATGGCGTCACGCGGGGACGAATCTGCCGGGGGCGACGGCGGCAATTTACAGCGTGGCGGTTTCGAGCGCGGCGGACCTGGGTAATTACGACGTGGTGCTGACGAACAGCGTCAGTGCGGTGACGAGTTCGGTGGCGGTGCTGAGTCTGCATAATCCGCGTCCGCTCACCTGGGGCGGCGTGGCGGGCGCGTGGGATACCACTTCGGCCAACTGGACGACCAACGCGGGCGTCGGCTACCTCGCCTACATCGAGACGGACAATGTGCGGTTCGATCCGCTGGGCGCAGCGCAACCGCTGGTCAGCCTGGGCGCGGCGCACGTGCCCAGTTCGGTGACGGTCTCGAACGGGAGTTACGCGTTCACGGGTTCCAGCCTCAGCAGCGCCGGCGCGTTGGTGTTGCGAAACAGTTCTTCACTGGTGCTCTCGAACGTGAACACGTTCGCCGGCGGCACGGTCGTCAGCAACAGCGTGCTGCATCTGCGGTCGGTGAACAACCTCGGGATGTTGTCGCTGGCCAACGGCGGCGCGGTGCAACTGTACGGGAATTCGCACACGGTGGCCGGGCTTTCCGGCGCGGCGGGCAGCCTGATCAACTCCACCAGCGGCGCGCCGGTGCTGACCTTCGGCAGCAACAATGTCAACGCCACGTGGAGCGGCAGTTTCACCAACGATGGCGGCAATGTCAGCTTCATCAAAGTGGGCACGGGCACGAACACATTCAACGGCTCGAACTATCTCGGCGGCACGGCGGCGAGCCAGGTGAACGGTGGCGGATTGATTCTCGCCTCCGGCGGCAGCTTCACGGGGTCGGGCACGGCGCAACTGTACATCGCCGAAGGCGCCTCGACGGGTTATGCCGAAGTCAGCGGGGGTTCACTCACGGTGAGCAACTGGTTGGTCGTGGGTCGCAACAATGCCGCTGCCAATGGAACGATGGTCATCAACAGCGGCACCGTGAGCAAGCAAGGTTCCGGCAACATCGTCGTCGGCTCACTCGGCGCCACGGGCACGCTGATCGTCAACGGCGGACAAGTTCTCAATAACGCGAACCTCTGGCTCGGCGAAAACTCCGGCGCGAACGGCACGCTGCGATTGAACGGCGGCTTGCTGCAAGCGACGCAAATTCGCGTGAACGGAACCGGCATCGCGAGTTCCACGGCTTACTTCAACGGCGGCACATTGCAGCCCACGGCGGCGAGCCTGGATTTCATTCAATCACCGACGGTGGGCGCAATTTCCGCCGGCGGTTTGAACTTCGACAACAACGGCTTCGACGTCACCATCGCGAGCCTGTTGGTGGAGGACACCGTGACGCCGTCCACCGGCGGCGGCTTGACCAAGTTCGGCACCGGCACGCTGACGCTGTCCGGCGGTTACAACTACACCGGGCCGACCATCGTCAAAGCCGGCACGCTCAGCCTGAATCCCAGCGCAATCTCCTCCAGCCCGGCGGGCAACCTCGTGGTCAGCAACTCGAGCCTCACTGTGGCCAGCGGAACCACCGCCGCGCCGGCGACGGATGTGACTTTCGGCACTGGTGCCGTGTTGAACCTGAATTATGGCACCTTGGGGGCCAATCCAACCGTGGCGGCGATTGCCGCGACCGGAAATCTGACGGCCTCGGCCACGCCGGTCACGATCAACATTTCCGCGATTGGTTTGCAGGTCGGCACCATTCCCTTGATCACGTATGCCGGAACCTTGACCGGCTTTGGCAACTTCGTGCTCGGCCCGCTTCCACCCGGTGTGACGGCGAGCCTGGCCAACAATCCAAACAGTCTCGATCTCGTCATCACCGCCACCGGCCAGAACTTGAGCTGGTATGGCGACGTGGACAACGTCTGGAACATCAACACCACGGCCAATTGGGCGAACAGCGCGGTGCCCGGCGCGAAATATCAGGAATACGGCGCTACGGGCGACCCGGTGCGCTTGGACGACACGGCCGTCGGCAACTACGACATCAACCTGACCGCCAGCGTGCATCCCTTCAACTTGGTGGAGAATGCGGCCAACAATTACAGCATCACTGGCGCGGGTGCGATCACCGGCCCCACCTCGATCGTGAAGTCGAACACCGGCACCTTGTTTGTCGGCACCGCCAATACTTATTCGGGTGGCACGTTTGTGTATGGCGGTTCGCTGGCCATCTCGAACAACTCGGCCTTGGGTAGCTCGGCCACGAACGTGACGCTGGCGGGCGGCAATCTCCAATTGTCCGACGGCACCGTCCTCGCCAGCCGGGCGGTCAGCGTGCCGGTCGCCTCGACCATCGGCGTGCCGAGCGGCGGCACGGCCACGGTCGGCGGCACCATCAGCGGGGCTGGCGCGCTGGCGAAGATTGACTCCGGCACGTTGAACATTACCGGCAGCAACAACTTCACCGCCGCACTCAACGCCAATCTCGGCACCATCAACTTCTCCGGCACGAACATCGCCACGGTGGCCTCACCCGCCTACTGCGGCGTCGGCTCGGCCCTCGGTTCGGCCACGTTGAATCTGTTGCCGGGCGCGAATCTGAGCCGGTTCGAGCTGAAGTTGGGCAATCAATCCGGAGCCAAAGGCACGGTGAACATGACGAACGCCACGCTCACGTTGGGTAGCGGTGAACTTTGGGTCGGTGGCAGTGCCGACAACATCACCTGTGAAGGCGAGTTCAATCTCGCCAGCGGCTACGTCACGCTCAACAACTGGTCGGGCATTGGCCGCAGCTTTGGCACGGGCGCGAGCAAAGGCACGGTGAACATCAGCGGCACGGGAGCTTGGACCAACCAGACGGCCAACAACCTCGTCATCGGGAACGCGGCCAACAATATCGGCGTGGTCAACATCTCTGGCAGCGGCATCATGGTCGCCGCCGCCGGACGCCAGTTTTGGGTCGGTGAAGCCGGCAACGGCATCCTGAACCTGAACGGCGGCACCGCCCTGGCACAAAAAACTACGAGTCCCGCTCTCGTGGCGGGCCGTGGTGGTGCCGGTGCCGGCAGCATTCGACTGAACTCCGGTCTGCTCGAATCTTATGACCAGACCTTTTTGGGTCACGGCACGGGAACCGTCGGGAGCTACGGGGAACTTAAGCAAACCGGTGGCACGGCCATCTCCCGCTGGTATTTCGTGGTGGGCTTCAATAACGATCGCGCCATCTTCCGTCAGAGCGGCGGCGCGTTCTACATCACCAACGCGTTTATGACGGTTGCCGCCGGCGGCACCGCCTCGTACGGCGTCGCCGACCTGAGCGGCGGTACGTTCACGTCGTATGCCGCAAACAACATTGCCGATGGCGGCATCTACGTCGCCGAACGCGGCACCGCGCAGGTCAACATTCGCGGCACCGCGCAGGTTTCCGTCATCGGTACCACGAACGGCGGCGGCATTCGCTTCGGCGGCGCCGCCGGCGCGAGCGGAACCTTGAACCTGAACGGCGGCGTTCTCTCCGCCAACCGCATCTCCAAAACCACGGCGGCTACGCTGGCCATTCTCAACTTCAACGGCGGTACGTTGAAGGCCTACACCAACGGCCCGACCTTCCTCACGGGCTTGAACAACGCGTACGTCCGACCGGGCGGTGCGATTATTGACGACGCGGGCTGGGCCATCACGATTGCCCAGCCGTTGTTGGCGCCGACGGATAACGGTGTCACTTCCATCGCGCTCACCAGCGGAGGTTCCAACTATATCGGCGCGCCGATCGTCGTCGTCAGCGGCGGCACGGGCACAAACTGCACCGCGATTGCGAACATGATTGATGACGGTTCCGGCAACGGCACCTACAGCGTCGGCAGCGTCACCATCACCAGTCCCGGCGTTTACACGGTTGACCCGACCACGGTCAGCTTCCTCATGGGCGGACAGAACGCCACGGTCGCGGTCGCCGGTGCGATCACCACGGCTGCGAACACCAGCGGCGGGCTGACCAAACTCGGCAGCGGGTCGCTCACGTTGAGCGGTGCGAACACCTACACCGGCGCGACCACTGTCAGCAACGGCACGTTGAACGTGAACAGTTCCCTCGCCGGCGCGGTCACGGTGAAATCCGGCGCGACCCTCGGCGGCACGGGCTCGATTGCCGGCGTCGTCACCGCCGAATCCGGCGCGAAGATTGGCGCGGGCAACAGCATCGGCACGCTGACTCTCGGCGCTTCGCCTTCGCTGTCCGCGGGTTCAACCATCGTCGCGGAATTGAATCGCACCAACAGCCAGACGGCGGACAAGATTGTCGTGACGGGAAATCCGATTGCTTACAGCGGCACGTTGATCCTGACCAACATCGGCACGCCGCTGCAAGTCGGCGATACCTTCACGCTCTTCAATGCGTCCAGCTACAGCGGCAGTTTCACGATTGTTTCCAAGACCTTGGGCCAGGTGGTCACTTGGAACACGTCCAACCTCGCGGCGAACGGCACCATCAGCGTCGCGACGGTCACGCCGATCAGCGTGAACTCCAGCGTCACGGGCGGAACGCTCAGCCTCACCTGGCCGCCGAATCAACTGGGCGTGCGGCTGGAAACCAACTCGGTCAGCGTGGTGTCGCCGGCTTCGTGGTACACGTATCCGGGTTCCACGACGGTGACCAATGTGAGCATCACGATTGATCAGACCAAGTCCAACGTTTACTTCCGATTGGTCTATCCCTGATTCGTGAACCAAGTTTAGCGGGCTGGGAGGGAAAGCCTCCCAGCCCTTTCGAGTGAAAGGCAAAATGAAAACGACATCGTTCCAAAAAGGCGCGGCGACATCGCTCCGTGCGTTTACGCTGATTGAACTTCTCGTCGTGATCGCCATTATCGCCATTTTGGCGGCGATGCTCCTGCCCGCGCTGGCCAAGGCCAAGGAGCGGGCCAAACGGATCAGTTGCGCCAACAACCTGAGGCAGTTCTCGCTCTCGGTCTTCATGTACGCCAACGACTACAACAACAAGTTGCCGCCCCTCGGTGCGGGCGGCTGGCCTTGGGACATGCCGATCAACGCGTCCGACCTCATGACGCAGAACGGCGCGCAACGCAAGATCATGTATTGCCCGTCGTTTGCGAATCAGGACAACGACGAGCTTTGGGGCTCGCCGGCCTCGGGATTCCAGAACAAAGGCTACCGGGTGATCGGGTACGCCCAGACGTTCACCGGCACAGCCGGTTTGATTGATTCCAATATCAACAACACGATCCTTTCCGAAACCATTTCCATGTCGGGTGGTTTCATCACCTTGCCGGCGCCGCCCAACACCGATCGCGTGCTGCTGGCGGACGGGACGATTTCCCTGAACACGCAAAAGGACCCGGCCCAGAAATACACCTACACCTACACGGGCATCACCGGTGGCGCCACGAACATCCACAACACCGCGCATCTGAGCGGCAAATTGCCCTCCGGCGGCAACCTGGCCATGAAGGATGGCCACGTCGAGTGGCGCAAATTTTCGCTGATGATCAATCGTTCCATCGGATTGGGAGGCACTTCCCCTCCCGGATTCTGGTGGTGAAGTTCCCGCGTATTACCCCTATGGGTTATTGAGGCGAATCTTTCCCCGCATTAGCATCTCCGTAATGTCTTTCAAATTCCGTTCCCGCGCACGAAGAGGAGTTTTCCTGCTGGGAATGTTCGTCGCCCTGCTGCTCGGCGTGGGAAATCTCCACGGCGCGACCATCGCGATGAACGGCACCGACGCCGTCAACACCACCAGCTTCAACACCGGCCTGCACTGGACTGGCGGCGCGGTGCCGACCGCAGGGAATGCTTATCAAACCGCCACGTTCCGATTGCGCACGCCTACGAACACCACCTCGGTCGCATTCGCCGGCGACTCGTTGGAAATTCAGGCCGGCGGCGGTGAGTTGCGCATCAAAACCGGCGCCACCGTCACCGTCACCAATCTCATTCTGGCCGACACCGCGCTCGTTGACCTGACCCAGCCGACGGGCGGCACCGCCAGCACGCTGGCCGGCAACATCACCTTGAACGGCACGGCCACCCTGCAAGCCGGGTTGAATGCCGGCGAGAGCGCGACCGTGCTGACGATCAGTTCGCTCGTGAGCGGCACCGGCGGCTTCACGACTACCGGCTCGTTCGGAACGATTATTTTTTCCGCTACCAATACTTACTCCGGCGCGACGACGGTCAACGGCGGAATCGTGTTGATCAACGGCGTGCTGCCGAACAGCGCGGTCACCATCAGCAGCGGAACGCTCGGCGGCAGCGGGACGCTCAAGTCAACTGTCACGCCGCAAGCCGGTGGCACGTTGCGACCGGGCTTGGGCGGCGTGGACACCTCGACGCTCACCATCAGCAACAACCTCACGCTCGCCGGCACCACCTTGTTGGCGCTGAATCGCACGAACGCGCAGACTGCCTCCCGACTTGCCGGCGTCAGCGCCCTCACCTTGGGCGGCGCGCTGACCGTGAGCAACGTCGGCCCGGCGTTGCAACTCGGCGACACGTTTCAACTTTTCAGCGCGACGAGTTTCACGGGCGGTTTTTCCGCGACCAACCTGCCGTCGCTCACGGCGGGTTTGGGTTGGAGCAACAGCATTCCCCTGAACGGCCGGCTCACCGTCGTCACCTCCACCGCGCCGGTCATTGGCCGATGGACCAACGACGCGAGCAGCGTCTGGAGCGCGACCACCAATTGGTCGGGCGCGATCCCCGCCGACGGCACCGGCTCCAACGCCGACTTCAGTTCGATCAATCTCACCGCCGACCGCACCGTCACGCTCGACTCCGCTCGCACCGTTGGCTACCTCCTCTTCGGCGACACGTCCGGCTCGCAGAATTGGACGCTCACTGCGAGCGGCGGCAGCATTCTCACATTGGCCGTCGCGTCCGGCGCGGCGACGGCCACCGTCAACAACAACTCCGCCACCATCAGCGCGCCGCTGGCCGGTACGGCGGGATTG
>SCTL01000892.1 GCA_004297495.1 Verrucomicrobiota bacterium | reverse complement strand
GGCAGTTCCAAAGGAGACATCTTGTCGTCATTGGTCAGCACCATGGACATCTCGTGATCAACCGAAATATTCACACCAAGATTCAAAGTGTTGGAGTAGGAATTCCATGCCTCGGCCGCGATTACATTTGTCAGGCGCAGCGCATACAACACGTCAATGCGCCCGTCTTTGCCCGGCTTATTGGGATCAAGACGCGTGATCTGCAACTTGCGCGTGTAACCCAGACTGGACTTCATGGCGAATTCATTGAAACTTGGCCACCCTTTCTTCGCGCCCACGATCCACGGAACACCATACCAATTATCATCAGGCACAAAGCTCGCCAGATCCGCCGCGCGCGACAATTCCTTCGCCGGGCGCGAAAAGTGAGTGTCCACTGCCGTATCGCTTGCTTCCTTGAAGTCAGTGATGAACACATCGTTTCCAACTTTCTTGAGAACCGGACGAAAGACCGAGGGAAAAGGGAGACCGTTAGGAGCAATCGCGCGGTTGGTAAGGGCATCCGCAATATTGGCGGCCAACTGCAATATGCGGTGGATGCTCGGTGCGTAAACATAGTTGGTGTTCACAAACACCGGGATGTCCGTCACGCCAAACGACTTCGTCACCCCGAACGCGGCTCGGAAACCTTTGGAGTCCGATTCGACCCACTCGCCGGTTAACCGCCGCAGCAGCTTGTCCACCGCGTTGGTGAAAAACACTTCCACGCCGGGCCGGCCGTAAACGGTCGCAACCACCGGATCGTCCCACGAGACAAAATTGGTCGCATGGAACGGGCCGATGTTGATGTAGTTGAGGTGAACCTTGCCCGCATCCTCCGGCGCGGATTCCATCGCCACCTGCGATTGCAAGCGTTGGAACGTGGAGCGGTCGTACGAAGAAGCCTTGTTGGCCACCGTTTCCAGGCGGTCGGAGAAACCCGCCCCCAAAACGCCCGGCTGCGTTTTGGCGCGATCAAACAAGTCCTGCGCCGTGAAGAAGTGATAAAGATTCGGCGCGCCGGGCCAGGCCTTGGTGTATTGATCCGGAACGGAATCGCCCGCGAACGTGCCGGGCTGTTGCAACATCGGGCCGTCCACGTAACCGTCGAACTGGTCGGCAATGAAGGCGGCATCGCCGGGCGGGCCGTAGAGATCATGGATCGAGCGGAGGGTGGAGACATTACCTGCGACGCGATAGCGGTACATCGCCGCGGCATCCGCGAATCCGTTGCCGCTGTTGCCGACACCAAAAGGATCATAACGGTACGGCGTCGGGCCGATGTCGCCCCACGCATACGAGTTCGTGTTCAAGTCGTAGAGAAACGCGGCGAGATTCAATTCATAAGTGCCGACGCCCTGGTTGCGCAGATAGTAATTTGCCGAAACCTTGGTGCTGTTCGCCGGCGCCAACCCCTGATTGAACATGTAATTCAAATCGAGCGTATTGCCGATGGGCACGGCGTTGAACGCGAACCGCGCGACGAAATTATTCGAGCCTGAGTGCGGCAACTCGGGCCGTTCGAGAACCCCGATCCATTCCGGGTCGCCCACGAAGTTATTGGTCAACGGCGTCGCGGGCAACGGGTCTTCCCGTCCGTCGAAATTGGAGTCCGTGAAGACCGGCCAGTTGCCGTTGGTGTCGTAACGGCCATTGCGGTTTTCATCGCGGTAGTAACGGAATTCTTCGACACCGGTAACCGGGTTGACAATAAAGACCGGCGGGCGCGGGTCGAACATCAGATGCGCGAGATTGTCCTGCATCTGCGCCGTGGAAAGCGCGGTGCCGCTGCGGAGGTAGCCGAAGTTCACGTTCGTGCGGAAATCCGAAACCGCCGGCGGCGCGGGATCGAACCCGTCCCAGTTGATGTAGTTGGTGGAGACGAGCGCGCCGAAGTTGTAATAGTTCGAGGTGGCGAGCATCCCGGCGATGATCTGCGCCTTGGCGCGTTCGGTCGCGGTGTCCGACGCGAGCTTCGCGGTGGTCTGGTCCTTGGCCGTGGCCACGGCGCCGCGTTCGCGACTGCTCACGGCCAGAAACGTGACCGCCAGAAACGTGATCACCGAGAGCATGATCAACGTGACGATGAGCGCCACGCCGCGTTGTGAACGTGACGGGTGACGAGTGGCGGGTGACGCAGGCGACGCCGGCAACATCGAACATTCAACATTCAACACCGAATGCTCAGCGCGCGGGAGGTCAGTGCCGCCTTGGGCGTTGAGCGTTGAATGTTGAAGGTTGAATGTTTTCACAACGTTTCGGGAAAGTCTCATTGGTAGGCGGCGGTATTGACGTTGCGGATGGGCACGCGAAGGCGGAAGACGTGGACGTGCGCGGCTTGTTTCTTCAAGTATTCGCGGCGCGGGTTGGTGCCGGTGGTGGGGAGTGAATCCGCCTTCTTGAGCACGCGTTGTTCGAGCACGCCCAGTTCAACCTCGACGTACGCGGGCACGGCTGAACCATTAAACTGATAGAACCATACTTCTCCCGGCGAAGGAGAATTGGTTGTTGTCGCGTAGATGTTGTTTCCCAGATTCGAGGAAATCCAAGTTCCGTTGGTGCTATAGGTCCGAACTTTGAAAGTCACGACGCCATCAATCACTCGACTATTCGCTTTCACGTTGGAGAACGTGTTCGTGAATCGCATGAAAAGGATTTCCGGGTTGGAGTTTGTGATTGTCTGCATCTCCCCTTCAAACCGATACAATGTCCCGACACCTCCAGCATATTCAGAATCATCAAACGCGTAACCGATTGCCTTCAAAGTCTGGTTCTCGCGCGTGAGAAAATAAAGGCGTTCGAGAACATTGGTTCGCGCAACGAGAGGTGAGTTGCCCGGAAGTCCCTGTTCCAAATAGGAGTAGTAAGGAGTCCACGCCTGAAAACTGCGGGCATTCACATCGTTGGCCGGCGTCATTTGCGAAAGCTCGCGCGCGATGAGTTCCGTGGCGGCGCGTCCGCCTTCGAGCACGTCGGTCTGCGTCATGCCGGCGCGAAACGCGCGCTGCGTCTGATCAAACATCAGCACCAGCCCGAGGATGATGACCGAGAGCAGCGCCACGACGACGAGGATTTCAATAAGCGAGAAAGCCCGGGCGCGCGAGCGAAGCGAAGCAAGTTGAAGCGGGCGACAGTTCATGGGGCCTTGGCGTAAGCGGGCGGTTCAAAAAACCAGAGCGGGTGCGGCTGCGGTTGCAACGGGTCGGGATCGTTGATCTGGAGCTTCCGACCGCCGAATTCCGCGCGATACACTTCGCGACCGTTGCCCGTGCCGCCGCGAGGCAACAGGGGCCAGCGGAAGAGCAGCCGGACTTCGCGGAGATTGTTGACCAGATTCTTTCCGTAGGCCGTGTTGGTGGTCGGCGACTGGACATCCACGATTTCAGTGACAAAGCGGTAGTTGAAAGCGAGATCGCGCACGGCACTGTTGGTCTGGGGGAATTTTTCCGTGGCCGCGCCGCTCAGGGCGCGCACGTAGGCAGCGGTGTAATTGCTGCGCAACTGAGCCGTGGCCTTATTGCCGCTCAACTCGTATCGGTCCCGCCCGAGCAGGCCGATGATGCGCGTGCCGTTCGTGAGCCAGAAGGTGGTCAAGGGCGTGGGATAGGAATTCACCTGCGAATTCGTGCGGGTGTAGCTGTCCGTGCCGGCGCGCAGAAAATTCGTCGTCGGCGGAGTCGCGTCGAAGTCAACCGTGTAAAACGTCCAGAAATTCGTGATGGCTTCCACGTAGTTCGTCAGGTCGTCCAGCCCGCGCGTGCCGTTGCGGATGGCGTTGAGAAAGTAATTCGCGTCGTGATCAATGATTGTCTCCTCGCGATTGTTCTTCTGCACTTCCAGCCCGGTAGGCAGCACGCCGATGATGGCCACGAGCGCAAAGCCAATCACCGCCAGCGCAATGGCGACTTCCACCAGCGTGAACGCGGCGTGGCGGCGCACGAGTTGAATCGAATAGTGTTGGTTAAGTTTCATTGGGCCAGCGCGAAGGTGGTCGGGTCAAAGAAATGCAACGTCGCTCCGCCGTCTTCTTCAACGGAGAGCTGCCCGGAAACTGCGGCGCGATACACCGCGCGCCCGCCGCCCAGTTTGCCACCCGGTTGAACCGGCCAGCGGAACATGAGTCGCAAGTCGTGGAGGTTGGCCGTCTGACTGGCAAAACTATCCGCTGAAACTGGAGCGGTCAGTTCGACGGTCATCCGATAATTGAATGCGGACTCGCGGACGTCGCGACGTTGTTGCGGAACTTTGTCGGTGGCGTTGCCGTTCAGCGCGAGCACGTACGCCGTCACGTGGTTGCTCACGCTGCTGCCCGGCGCACCGACCGACGGCGTGCTCAACAAGCCGATGATGCGCCGCCCGCTGTCGAGCCGTTGCGGCATGATGGTGCCGAGGGCCAGTCCGGCGGGAGGTTGGATGCCGCGATTGAGATAAGTCCGGGCCACCGTGGTTGAAGAATCAGGCTGAGCGGAGACGATGGTGATCGCAGTCACGTAGTTGGTGAGATCATCAATTCCCCTTTCGCCATCCGCCATGGCGAAAGGGGAATTGATGATCTCACCAACTACGTG
>SCTL01000891.1 GCA_004297495.1 Verrucomicrobiota bacterium | reverse complement strand
GTTCCCGACTGCCGGGTTTCAAATCATCACTGAACCGAGTTCAACTGTGATTCACCATGCCGTGGAAGCTTTCAGCTATCTCAGACGGCTAAATTTTGGCAATCCGTCGGACAATTTCAAGCAGTTCTTCGCAAAAAAAGCGGCGCGGCTTTTTCTCAATGCGACCGGGGCGCGGGCTGCTGTTCGCCGGGATGGAAAAATTTGGAATCCGCCCGGAAACCCAGCATGTCCAGCTTCGGCGGCAATTTCATCACCGTCGGCCAGGTGTAATGACAGTCCAGACAGTAAAACTCCTTCGAGAGAATTCCCGCTGCCATAAACAGCCGCAGAAACGTCGGCGAGGCGAACTTGCGCGTCAGTTGCGGATACTCGACCCGGCTCGAATGACACTCCGGACAGCACACGGCGTCGGGCAGGTATCCGTCGTTAGTCTCCCACACCGCCAGCAGCCGGCGCGCTTCGAGATAACGCGGCTGGTCCACACCGACATGCACCGCTGCAAACGGCTCCGACATGAACCAAAAGCGCTCCACTTTCGATTCATCGTGAATGGTCGCCGGGATTCCGGCCGCTTGAAGTCTCCGCTGCAATTCCTGCGCGGGTTCAAGTTCGTTGAAGGTTGCCAGGGGAACGGTTTTCATGCAGAAACGTAGTCTCGTCCGGCGAGTCTGCAACTGATCTTTTCGGTCAGGTTGTGCTCCGACGAATTGCAAACTTTCTCGTCGCCCGCAAAAATTTCCGGCAAATTGCTTCGCGTGACAGACGATTCCACAACGCCGCCCACGCCGCATAAACGCCGCCCGCGTTACGCCGGCAAATACCCGCGCCGCTTCGAGGACAAATACAAGGAGCGCGACCCGCAACGCCATGGCGACACGCTGGCAAAAGTCCTCGCCTCCGGCAAAACGCCCGCCGGCACGCACCGGCCCATCATGGTTGCCGAGATTCTCGAAGTGCTCGCGCCCAAACCCGGCGAGCTCGGACTGGACTGCACGCTCGGCTACGGCGGGCACGCACAGGAAATTCTCCCGCGCCTGCAACCCGGCGGCAAACTTCTTGGCCTCGACGCCGACCCCGTCGAACTTCCCAAGACTGAAGCCCGCCTGCGCGCGCTCGGTTTCGGGCCGGAAACTTTTCTCGCGCACCGCAGCAACTTCGCCGGACTGCCGCAGGTGCTCGCAACGCATTTCTCCTCCCTCGCCCCATCGGATGGGGAGAGGGCCGGGGTGAGGGTCGCCGACTTCATCCTAGCCGATCTCGGCGTTTCCTCGATGCAACTCGACGACCCGTCGCGCGGCTTCTCCGTGAAGTCCGACGGTCCGCTCGACATGCGGATGAATCCGCAACGCGGCCAGTCCGCCGCCACCTTGCTCGAAAAAATCAAACCGGACGCGCTTGCCGCGTTGCTCGCGGAAAACGCCGATGAACCGCACGCCGCCGCCCTCGCGCGTGAACTAGCCGGAAAGAAATTATCGTCCACGTTCGCGCTTGCTCACGCCATCCGCGCCGCGCTGCCGCACGCGAGTCGCGACGAGGCGGACCTGTCGGTGCGGCGCGTGTTTCAAGCCTTGCGCATCGCGGTGAACGACGAGTTTTCCGCGCTGGAAACTTTTCTGCGGCATCTGCCCGAGTGCCTGAACCCCGGCGGACGCGTGGCGATTCTCACGTTCCATTCCGGCGAAGATCGCCGCGTGAAAAAATCTTTTGAAGCCGGACTGCGGGAAGGAATTTACGTGGACATCGCGCGCGACGTCACGCGTCCCAGCCGTGAGGAGCTCCGCTCGAATCCGCGTTCCACGCCGGCCAAACTCCGCTGGGCCCGGCGGGCCGGATGATACTTGAACCGTCGTCGCCCCCGTGTGCGATTGGAGCGCGGACGCCTCGTCCGCGAGTTTCCGTGAGTGATTCGCGCGGACGAGGCGTCCGCGCTCCTTCAACGCTGCGTGGTTTTCACGATTTGCTCCATCGCCCACGCCGTCGCGGCTGCGTCCAGACTGCGCGCTTTCGATTCGAGCGACGCCGCCAGCGCTGCATCGCCGCGCAGTTTGGCGATGGCCGCGCTCACCGCAGTCATCACGGCGTCGGGATTCTTGGCCTGCTTCTCAAAACGATCCACCGTCGTCGCCGCGTCATCCAGCCGATGCAGCCGGATTTGAATCAGCGCCATGCCGAAGAAAGCGTTCTTGCTCGGCGGTCGGCATTCCGTCGCGCGCTGAAACGCTTTGATCGCGTCGTCAGTTCGGCCCATCTTATCGAGCGTTGTGCCGAGATTGTTCCACGTGCTGGATTCTTCCGGCGCGCGTTGGAGCGTTTGCTCGTAGGCAACCCGTGCCTCATCCAGTTTGCCGAGCGCGAACAACACGTTGCCGCGATGATGCAGCGCGTTCACGTCCGTGGGATCGAGTTCGAGGCTGTGATTGATGTCATTCAGCGCGTCGGGAAACAGTCCCTTGTCGTAACACGCGAACGAGCGGAACAAATAATCGCGCGCGAACGTGGCGAGTTTCGCGTCGAACCAGTTGTGCAATGAAAGCGCCGCCAGCACGACCATGCTCGCGAACATCACGACGATTTGCTTGTTCCGTCGTGCGCGAATTGCATCCACGAAGGCCAGCAAGCCGCCGCCCGCCAACGCCGCCATCACCGGCCAGACCGGATAGCGGTAACGGTCGCAGATGAAGAACGCCACGTTCGATGCCGAATAGATCGCGGCGTAAAAAAACAGGATGAACAAAGCGGCGCGCTGACCGCGTTTCCACGCGAGCCACAAGCCGGCGGGCGCGAGCACGAGCAGGATGACCCAGCGCACCGGCGGCACGCGCAGCCACACGAATTCCTTTTGCAGGAAAGCGAAGGCTTTGTTGTTCGGCACTTCCGCGTTCCAAAGCGTGAGCCAGGATTTTTTCGCGATGAGCCGCAGCCAGCCGCCCGGGTTCGCTTTGATTTCCTCCAGCGCGCGGTGCGTCCAGTAGCTGG
>SCTL01000890.1 GCA_004297495.1 Verrucomicrobiota bacterium | reverse complement strand
AAATTTCCGCTGCCGGCGGTGACGTTCAGCGAGATTCTCGCCACGAGCGATCTGCCCGGCGGCGTGGTGAATTTGCTCACCGGCAAACGCGCGGAACTCGCGCCCCACGTCGCGAGCCACATGGACGTGAACGGGATCGTGGACGGCGCGGGCGATGCGGAGTTGAGCGGCAAGCTGCAGGCTGGCACCGCGATTAATTTGAAGCGTTACGCGAATCGCTCGTTTGTGCCGGCGGACTGGTTCACGACCCGGGCGGAAGACCCGTATTGGATTCTCGACAGCGTGGAATTCAAGACCGCGTGGCATCCGATCGGACTTTGATTGGCGCGCGCCACCGCACTTGAGTCACCAACCGGGCTTGCATCGAGTTCGGTCACGGGTGTAGCGTGATTCCGGCAGCCCGGAAATGGAATCGAACCCACCATCGCGGAAACGCCATGTCCTGATCGTGGAGGACAACCTGGAACTCGCCGCCGCTTACAAGGAACTGCTGGAGATCCAAAGTTACGACGTGAGTCTCGCTCCGGATGGCGACGCGGCGATCCAGCATCTGATGGCCAATCCCACCGATGCCATTCTTTGCGATCTCCAGATGCCGCGGCTCGAAGGCGATCTTTTTTACGCGACCATCGAACGCACCCAGCCAGCGCTCGCGCGGCGATTTGTGTTCGTCACCGGCATGGCTGAGGACGAGCACTTTCAGAAATTCGTCACCACGGTGGACGCGCCGGTGTTGCGCAAGCCGGTGCCCGTGACGGCGCTGCTGGCGGAAGTGGCGCGGGCGATGGTGCGATGACCGGGCTTGCCTCATCCGTTTTCTTTCGTCCAAACGGCAGTTGACTCCCGTCGAGTGTCTGGTAAAAAAGTTTTCGTTACGTTCATGAAACAAACGTGTCGGTGTCAGTTGACAGAATGTCGGCAATCCAAAAAGACATTTAGCGAACCAGCCAGTGCGGTCCTCCCCCCAGCGTTTCTCTGAACGAATCCATACGTCTATGAATCCAACCAGACTGTTCGTGGGCAACCTCGCATACCAGACCGGAGAAAATGACCTGCAAGACTACTTCGCGCAGGCCGGCGCGGTGAAGTCCGTCAACCTCATGTTCGACAAGGTCACCGGCAAATCCCGCGGCTTCGCCTTCATCGAGTTCAACTCGCCCGAGGAGGCCGCCAAAGCCGTCGAGCAATTGCATAACAAGGAATTTCAGGGCCGCCCGCTGACGGTGAACATCGCCCGACCGCGCGAGGAACGCCCGCCACAACAACGCTGGGGTGGTGGCGACCGCGAAAATCGTCAGCCGCGCGCCTGAGCGGCGGCGACAGTTCCATCGGACTGGTGGGCGCCGGGTCCGGTGCGCCCAACCCCGTCTTCCCGGACGTTGCGGCGTGAGGTCTCGCCACCGCGGAAATTCTTTTTGCGGACGCGAGCGAGCATCGCAACATTCGGACATGAAACCGCCAGACACGATGATTGAAATCCTGACGTTGAACCTAAAGCCGGGAACGCGGGAAAGATTTCATCAGTTGTTCGCCACGGAATCCCTGCCGTTGCAGGCGAAATGGAAAATCCAGGTGGTGGCGCACGGTCCTTCCTTGCACGACGAGACCAGTTACTATGTCATCCGGGCGTTCAAAAGTCTGGAAGACCGGCAAAAGTTGGAAGACGCGTTTTACGGCAGCGACGACTGGCGGCAAGGTCCGAGAACCGCCATGCTCGCGTTGATCGAAAATCTGGCCACCACCGTCGTTTCGGCGGAAATGCTGGCGGGTTGGTCCGGGAGTTTATGAAGGAGGCTGGCAGAGACACCGCTTCCTCAGTGCGGAGCACAAAGTGATTTGCTTTCGATTTAATCGGGCGTAGCGTTGCTTCCATGAAAACCGCGCCAGTGATGCCTCCGCCGCGTCCGCCCCGAGATGGCGACGTCGTCATGGGCTTCCACGATTGGAACGAAAATCCCAATGCCGGGCGCTGGGCAAAATGGCGACGCTTCGGGCGGATGCTGCTGAAATTTCTGGTGCTGATTCTATTCGCCATCGCCGTCGGCCAGTTGGCGCTGATTGTGTTTCAGATCGTGCGCTTGCAGTTTGTTTCCTGAATCAGCGCGCCTAGCGCACGCGCCAGCGTCATCTTCTCGTCCACCGGTCGAACGCGTTCATGACGGGCAGTGAATTGCCGTCGTCGTCGAAGAAGCCGCGATTGCGCAAGCGTCCCTGGCTCACCGCCGGTTCCCACCAGAAGATGCCGATGCCGCGATGGTCCGGCGTGGCGAGCACGACGCGGTTGACCTCCTCCAGAAACTCGCGCTGGCCTTCGGGCGATTCGGGAAACGGCGCGGGCTTGTCGCGATACTGCGTGGGCCGCCAGCAATACGCCACTTCCACAAGGATGATGTCCTTCTTGTAAGTGCGCGCCATGAAGTCGAGGTTTTCGCGCAGATCGAGCAACGAGCCGTGCCACCACGGATAATAGGACTGCCCGATGACGTCGAATTTCACGCCGTAGTCATTCAGCTTGTCGAAGAAGTATTTCGTGCGCGCCACGTTGCCGCCTTTGTCAATGTGGATCATGATGCGCGGGCACGCATTCGTGCCGCGGCCATCGTCCACGCCGCGAATGCCGGCTTTCAACAGTTCGGCAAAGTTGCGCCAGTGGTCCGGCACTTTTCCATCCGGCCACAACATGCCGGGCGAAACCTCGTTGCCAACCTGCACCATGTCGGGCAACACGCCGGCGTCGCGAAACGCGGCGATGCTGTCGCGCGTGTAATCATGGACGGCGTGGACGAGTTCCTTGTGCGAAAGATTGCGCCACGCAGCGGGCGGCCATTGCTGTTTGGGGTCGGCCCAATAATCGGAGTAATGAAAGTTGAGGAGAAATTTGAACTTCAGTTCGTGCGCCCGTTTCGCGAGCGCAATGGTGTAGTCGAGATCGTTCGGCAGATTCGTCGGCGAATGAAACAGCCGCAGACGAACCCAGTTGTAGCCGTGGTCCTTGAAGATTTGCAGCGCGGGCTTCGCGTTCGTGCCGTCTTTGAAGATCGTGCCGCGATCCTCGGCTTGCTTGAGAAACGAAAGGTCCGCGCCGACGGCGTAATCCGCCGCGTGAGTGGAAGCGCACGCCAGAAGCAGAAAAACGATGAGCAAGGCAGCGCGGGTTTTCATGTATTTGCCGACAGGGTGCGGATGGCGGCGATTATGACAAGCATTTGGGTAGAACATTTATTCAATGACTTTTCGCTCGACAGCGTCGGACTCTGGGTTTGAGCTATCAACACACAGAAGTTTCGTCATGGACCAGAGCATCAGTTTCACATTGAACGGCAAGCCGCTGACGGTGGCGACGGACCCGAGCCGCCCGCTGCTTGAGGTTTTGCGCGAGGACCTCGATCTCACCGGGACGAAATACGGCTGCGGCGAATCGCAATGCGGCGCGTGCACGGTGCTGGTGGATGGCGTGGCGGTGCGTTCGTGCGTTCGGACGGTTGGGTCCGTCACTGGCAAAAAGATCACGACCATCGAAGGGTTGTCCGCCGACGGCAAGTTGCATCCGGTGCAGGAGGCGTTCCTGGCGGAGAAAGCGTATCAATGCGGCTTTTGCATTCCGGGCATGATCATGGGGCTGGTGGGCGCGTTGCAACAGAAGCCCGTGCCGGGTGACGCGGAGTTGCTCTCGGGAATGCACGGGCACATCTGCCGGTGCTGCGGTTATCCGAACCTCGTCAAAGCCATCCGCCGCGCGGCGGCACAAGCGAGGAAATGATCATGCCAGACGAACCCCTTCCCTTCATTCCGTCGCCCGAAGATGAGCATCAAATCATCGAGCCGGTGGAATTCGATTTCGGTCTGCGCCGGCGCACGTTCATGCAACTCGTCGCCACAGGGCTGGCGATTGCCGTCGCGCCATGGCCGACCGACGCGCAGGAACAGAAACAGCAGCGACGCCCCGACAAGAGCGGCGGCAACAATGCACCAAAAAGTGTCTGGGAGCGAATTCACATCGGCAAAGACGGCGTGGTCACCGTGCTAACCGGCAAAGTGGAAATCGGCCAGGGCGCGCGCGGAGAATTCACGCAGGCCGCCGCCGAGGAATTGCGCGTGCCGACGGAACAGATTCAAGTGCTGATGTCGGACACTGGCCTCGTGCCGAACGACGGTCTCACCGCCGGCAGCGGCTCGACGCCACGGACCGTGCCCGCCATCCGCCAGGCCGCCGCCGCCGCGCGCGAGGCGTTGCTCGAACTGGCCAGCAAGCGTTGGGGCGTGGAGCGAACTTCCGTTGAGTTGAGCGGCGGAAAAATCACTCACACGGTAACGAAGCGAACTTTCACGTTCGGCGAACTGGCGCAGGGCGAAGAATTGCCGAAGACACTGGAGCAAGCGACGCCTTCCACCGCCGCGCTCACCGCTGTGAGCGACTGGAAAGTGATGGGCACAGCTTTGCCTCGTCCAAACGCGCGCGACATCGTCACGGGCACGCATCGTTATTCGTCGGACATCAAACGCGCCGACATGCTCCACGGCAAAGTGCTGCGCGCACCTTCGTATGGCGCGAAGTTGATCTCCGTGGATGTCGCACCGGCGAAAGCGATGAAGGACGTGATCGTGGTTCAAGACGGTTCGTTCACCGGCGTGGTCGCGCCGACGACTGCCCGCGCGCAGGAGGCGTTGGACGCCATTGCGAAGACCGCGAAGTGGGACGAGTCGCCGCATCCGTCGAGCAAGGAAATGTACGATCACTTGCGCGCACACGCTGCGGAGGCCGTGCCGAAGAATGAATTTGCCGAGGAACTGGCCGCCGCGAAAAAAACTCTGCGCGCCACTTATCACGCGGCTTACATCCAGCACGCGCCGATGGAAACACGCGCCGCCGTGGCGGAGTGGAAGGGCGATCAACTCACGGTCTGGACCGGCACGCAAAATCCGTTCGGTAACCGCAGCGAACTGGCGAAGGCGCTGCGGATTCCGGAAAGCAAAGTGCGCGTAATTACGCCGGACACGGGCGGCGGCTTCGGCGGCAAACACACGGGCGAAGCGGCGATCGAAGCCGCGCGGCTGGCGCAGGCGGCGGGCAAGCCGGTTTCGCTCAAGTGGACGCGCGCGGAGGAATTCATTTGGGCTTACTTCCGTCCCGCCGCCGTGAGTGATGCCGAGGCGACGCTGGACGCGGAAGGCAGGCTCACTTCCTGGCACTTCATCACCCTCAACGCCGGCCCGTCGGCGCTGGAGACGCCTTATCGCAGCGGCAAGAAGCTGGCGCGTTCGATCAATTGCGCGCCGCCGCCATTGCGGCCCGGCTCGTATCGCGCGCTGGCTTCCACGGCGAACAATTTCGCGCGCGAAAGTTTCATGGATGAACTCGCCGCCGCTGCCGGAGCCGATCCGCTGGAGTTTCGACTGGCACATCTGCCGTCCGGAAGATTGCGCGACGTGCTCGAAGAAGCGGCGAAGCGGTTCAAGTGGAGCGAACGCGTGAAGTCGAAAAAGAAAGACATCGGCCTCGGCCTCGCGTGCGGAACGGAGAAGGGTTCTTACGTGGCGGCGTGTGTCGAAGTGGAAATTGACCGGAAGCAGGGAAAGATGATTCCGCGTCACGTCTGCGAAGTGTTCGACTGCGGCCCGATCATCAACCCGGACAATTTGCGCGCGCAGGTCGAGGGCGGAATCATCATGGGCCTCGGCGGCGCGTTGCGCGAGGGAATGGAGTTTCAGAATGGACGGATGCTGAATGCTTCGTTTAGCGCCTACGAAGTTCCGCGCTTCCGCGATTTGCCGGAACTCGACCTGCACATGCTCAAACGCACGGATGTCGCGTCTGCGGGCGCGGGCGAGACGCCGATCATTGTGATCGCCCCCGCCATTGGCAACGCGGTCTTCCACGCCACCGGCGTGCGGTTGCGCGAGCTGCCGCTGACGTTGCCGGAGAAAATGCCGTCATGATTTGTGCCGTCGTGCTGGCTGCCGGCCGGTCGGAACGAATGGGCACGCAAAAACTTCTGCTGCCGCTGGGAGGCAAACCCGTCATCGCACGAATCGTTGACGAGCTTCGTCAAAGCTCGCACGACAGAATCGTTGTCGTCGTCGGGCGCGATGGCGAAAAGGTTCGGCACGCGCTCGCCGGACGCGATGTAACCTTCGCGACCAATCCTGATTTCAATGGCGACATGCTGAGTTCCATCCGCTGCGGGCTGCGGGCGACGCTACCGGATTGTGAGGCCGCGCTGATTGTTTTGGGTGATCAACCGAACCTGACCGCGCAACTGGTGGAAAAACTGACTCGCGCCTTCGCCGACATGCCCGGCAAAATTATTGTCCCGGCCAACGGCGGTCATCGCGGCCATCCGCTCCTGATTCCCACTCGACTGGCGGCGGAGTTGTTGACCGGTTACGAGAAAACCGGTTTGCGCGGTCTGCTGGACGCGCACGCGGCGGAGGTTTGCCGGATCGAGGTCGCCGATTCCGCGTTGCTCGAAGACATGGACACGCCGGAAGACTACCAGCGTCTCTTGGGCGGCGGGGTTTGATCGAAAGACTCTCCCTCACCCCGGCCCTCTCCCGTTGGGAGAGGGAGAATCGTTCGCCGTCTCCATGAAAATCCTGCCGCTGGATTGTCGGGAGATCATGCGGAGAATTTGCAGCGACCGACGGCTGTTCCCTCTCCCAGCGGGAGAGGGTTAGGGTGAGGGAGAACGGATGGCCAAAACTTGCGCGTCAGATTTTTTAGTTGAGCTCACTTGTCTTCAACAAAACTTTTTTCTCCGCGTCTCGCCGCGACTCGGGTAAGCTGAAGGGATGTTCGATTCGTTAAGCGGCAAACTCCAGAACGCGTTTCGCAACCTGCGCGGGCTGGGAAAAATTTCCGAGGCCAACGTCGGCGACGCGTTGCGCGACGTGCGCATGGCGTTGCTGGAGGCGGACGTGAATTTCAAGGTGGCGCGCGATTTCATCGAGCGCCACCTTG
>SCTL01000889.1 GCA_004297495.1 Verrucomicrobiota bacterium | reverse complement strand
ATTTTTTTGGCTTCTCACCCGCCTCACACGTCGGCAGGCTGTGCGAAATGTATCGCGGAAAAAAAGTGGTCGTCGTCATGCCGGCCTACAACGCCGCCCGCACGGTGCGCCAGACTTATGATGAGGTGCGCGAGCAGGGCCTGGTGGATTTGATCGTCCTCGTGGACGACCAAAGCCGCGATGACACGGTGTCCGTGGCCCGCACTCTCGAAGGCGTGCAAGTCCACGTCCACGAGAAGAACACCGGCTACGGCGGGAATCAAAAGACCTGCTATCGCCTCGCGCTCGCGGCGGGCGCGGACATCGTGGTGATGATTCATCCCGACTATCAATACACGCCGAAGCTGTTGCCCGCGATGGTTTCGATGATCGGGAACGATCTGCATCCGTGCGTGCTGGGCAGCCGCATTCTCGGCGGCTATTCGTTGCAAGGCGGAATGCCGGCGTGGAAATACATCGCGAACCGTTTTCTCACGTTTACGGAGAACGTGCTGCTCGGCGCGAAGCTCTCGGAATATCACACCGGCTATCGCGCGTTCTCGCGGGAAATTCTGGAGAAGCTGAACCTGGAAAATAATTCCGACGACTTCGTGTTCGACAACCAGATGCTCGCGCAGATTCTCTGGCACGGCTTCACCATCGGCGAGGTGAGCTGCCCCACGAAATATTTTGCCGAGGCGTCCTCGATCAATTTCCGGCGCAGTTTGAAATACGGTTTCGGCTGCCTCGGCACGGGCCTGAGCTTTCGCCTGGCAAAGCTGGGGCTGAGAAATTCAAAACTGTTTCCCGCCGAAGCGCGAACGCTCGCGCCGCTTGGAAACTAAAAAGCAATTGCCGCCCGAAGGCGGCAATCGCAGGAGAAAAATTCCGAAGCTTACTTGAGCGCGTTCAGCGCCACGGTCAACCGCGATTTTTTGCGGTCGGCGGTGCGGCGATGAATGACGCCGGACTTCACGGCCTTGTCGAGACCGGAGATGGCGGCGCGGAGGGACTTGGCGGCTTCATCCTTCTTGCCGCCGGTCAAGGAGGCGCGGAAATCTTTTTCGACGCCACGGAGGCGGGAGGCGACGCTGCGGTTCTGCAAACGCTTGCGCTCGTTGCTGCGCATGCGGCGTTCGGCGGACTTCGTATTCGGCATAGTTCAGTTTCAGTTAATTTCGAGGCGCGCCACATTAAAGAAACTCCGCCGAATGTCAACGGATTGTTCGCAGCTTGCCACGTTGTCGCCGGTCTGCGATTGTCGGACGCCGATGCCGCCAACTCGCGGAGGTCGGCCAAACGAATGACTCGCAATCCCAGAATCGGCGAGCCAAGCCTCAGCGCGCTGATCGGCGCGCTGATCGGCGCGCCCGGTGGCTTAATCGCGGTGGGCCTGCCGCTCGCCATCGCGGAGCACGACTTCAGTCTCATCATCACGGTGCGGACGCTGGGCATCGCCGGCTTGCTTCTGAGCGCGCCTGTCGGCTGGATCGTGGGCGGACAAATCGGCCCGCGCTTGGGCCGATTCTTCAATCCCCGCAACGCCGAGATCGTCGGTGGGATTATTGGCGGACTGACGCCGGCGCTGCTAATTTTCGCCTGGGCTTGGGCGATGATGCACTGAAGCAATGAATTTTGTTGCCGCAGCCGCCGTTTGAACACGGAGCGCCGCGGGACAGTCAATTAAGCGACGATGGCGAAATAAAATTCAGCTTTGAAATATGTTTTGGAATCCGGCCCAACTTTTATTCGCTCTGCCCGGTTTGCTGCTCGGTCTGTACGCGCAGTTCAAACTGATGGCGACGTATAAGAAATACATCCGCGTCCCCACGCTGTCGGGCTTGAGCGGCGCGGAGGCGGCGCGGGAAATTCTCGACCGCGCCGGTCTGACCGATGTGCCGGTGGAAATGGTCGCGGGCCATTTGACCGATCATTACGACCCGACCAAACGCGCGCTGTTTCTTTCCGAGGAAATTTTTGCGAGCCGCACAGTGGCCGCGGTCGGCGTCGCCGCGCACGAAGCCGGCCATGCGTTGCAACATCAAGCCGCCTACGCGCCGCTACAATGGCGGATGACGCTGGTGCCGGTCACGCAATTCGCCAGCGCCGCTTACCTGCCGATCTTTCTGCTGGGCATGGTGCTGAAGATCGCTTTGCCTAAATTGATCTTTCTCATCATCGCCATCTTCGCGGTCATCACGTTGTTCCAACTCGTGACGTTGCCGGTGGAATTCGACGCCAGCCGTCGCGCGAAGGAACAACTCTTCCGTCTCGGCCTCGTGCGCGAAGAAGAAGCGAAGGGCGTGAACAAAGTGCTCGGCGCCGCGGCGCTCACTTACGTGGCCGCCATGGTGACTTCCATGCTCGAATTGCTCTACTGGCTCACGCTCGCCCGCAACAACCGCAACTGACCGGAAAAAAAATCGCGGAGTTCGAACTGCCTTTTTCCTTGCGACGAAGTTCGCGAAGCCTGATTTTCCATCAAGTCCAATGGCCGCAAAAAGCAAAACCAAAAAAACCGGGCGCGCGCTTCATCCCAAGCGCGCGGTCGCGAAGCTCGTCCCGCACAATCGCGCGTTCATAAAATTCAAGCCCGCCGCAACCCCGCCGCCGGCCGCACCGCCGAGCGCTGTCGAAGCGCCCCCGGCCCCGCCGACCGACCGCGAACGCGGTTCGTATGATGGCGACACGGCCATCAAACTTTACCTGCGCGAGATCGGCCAGGTGAAGTTGCTGACCATCCAGGAGGAGATTGATCTCGCCGCGCGTATCAAGAAGGGCGACAAGAAAGCGCGCGAGCACATGATCAAGGCCAACCTCCGGCTCGTCGTCAAAATCGCGCGCGACTACGAAGGCATCGGCCTGCCCCTGCTCGATTTGATCAGCGAAGGCAACATCGGTTTAATGAAAGCGGTCGAGCGGTTCGATCCGAAAAAGGGCGGCAAGCTTTCCACTTACGCCTCGTGGTGGATCAAACAATCCATCAAGCGCGCGCTCGCCAACCAATCCAAGACCATCCGCCTGCCGGTGCATCTGGTGGACAAGATTTCCAAGATGCGCCGCGTGGCGATGAAGTTGCAGGAGGAATTTGGCCGCGAACCCACGGATGAGGAATTGGGTGCGGAACTCGGCATGACCGGCTCACGCGTCGCGCAGATGCGCATGGCGTCCATCCGGCCCGCCTCGCTCGACGCGCCCATCGGCGATGAGGATTCCAACAGCTACGCCGAAATCGTGCAGGACGACAATGCCGACACGCCCTACGAAATGCTGGAAGACAAAACCGTCGTCGGCATGTTGCAGGAAATGGTCGAGAAGCTCGATGACCGCGAGGCGACCATCTTGCGCTTTCGTTTCGGGCTGGACGGCGGCACGGAAAAAACTCTTGAAGAAGTCGGGCAGAAATTCGGCGTCACGCGCGAGCGCGTCCGCCAGATTCAGAACATCGCGCTGCGCAAGTTGCGCAAAATGATCGAGAAACTTGAAGCCACCAAGAAGTGACCCGCTCCATTTGAAACACCACGCATGACTCAGAAGCCACCCACGCCCACGGAAATTTCCCAGGCCATTCGCAACATCCCGGATTTTCCCAAGCCCGGCATCCAGTTCAAAGACATCACGCCCGTGCTCGCCGACGCGCGGCTCTTCTCCGGCTCGATTGATTTGCTCACCGAGCGATTCAAGCCCGGCGAAGTGGACGCCGTGGTGGGCATTGACGCGCGCGGATTCATCTTCGCCGCCGCCGCCGCCATGAAACTGCGCGCCGGGTTTGTGCCCGTCCGCAAGAAAGGCAAACTGCCCTACCAGACGCACGAACAGGATTATGCGCTGGAGTACGGCAACGCGACCATCGCCATCCATGTGGATGCGATCAAACCGGGTGAGCGCGTTTTGCTCGTGGACGATTTGCTCGCCACGGGCGGCACCGCCGCCGCCGCCGCCGCGCTGGTCAAACGGCTGGGCGGACAAATTCTCGAAATTGGATTTCTCATCGAGCTTCAGTTTCTGAACGGTCGCGACCGGCTCAAAGGCTATCCCATCCGCTCGCTGGTGACGTACTGAACGACAGAGCGATGTGGCGGAAGTTTTGCGAGCGGGAACATTCAACATTCAACGACCAACACCCAAGTTGCTGGCATCCTTCTGCCTTGAGCATTCGGAGTTGAATGTTGAATGTTGAATGTTCCCCGCGTTCGTGCGCGCCAGATTTCCAGCTTGCCTTTCGCATGGTTCAACGAAACATTGTCCGCTCATTTATGGAACAAAACGCCGTTGAATTGCCGTTGCACGATCAGTTGCTCGCCTGGCTCGAGGAACACAAGAAACAAGTTCTCTACGGGTGCGTCGCCGCCGCCGTGGCGGGCGCGGGGATCGGATTTTACAACTGGAATCAGGAACAGAAACGCATTCAGTCCGGCGAAGCCGTGACCCGCGCGATGATCGTTCCCGCCGGCGCGCGCACGCTCAGTGCGGAGACATTGCTCAAAGTGGCGAATGAACATGCGGGAACCGTCGCCGGCTCGCGCGCCTTGATTCAAGCGGCCGGCGTGCTGTTTTCCGAGGGAAAATTCGCCGAGGCCCAGACGCAATTCCAACGCTTCTTGCGCGAGTATCCGGACAGTTCGTTCGCTTACGAGGCTGCGTTCGGCAACGCGGCGGCGCTCGAAGCGCTCGGCAAGACCGACGACGCCGCCAAAGCCTACGCCGACGTGACTGCGCGCAATCCTTCCTCGCCCGTCGCCTCCCGCGCGAAACTTTCGCAAGGCCGCATCCTCGAATCACAAGGCAAGCTGGCCGAGGCGCGCGACATTTTTGAATCCGTCGCCCGCAACGAGCCGGGCAGTCCAGCCGCGAGTGAAGCCGCCTACCGTGCGGAGATGCTGAAAGCCAAATTGCCCGCCCAAGTGCCGCCGGCGGTTCGGCCGCCCGCGGTGAGTTCGACCAATCTGCTCTCAAAATGAAACCGTCGCTCGCGAAACAATGGACCGCCGAGTTTGTCGGCACTTTCGCACTTTGTTTCGTCGGCATCGGCGCGATCTACAACAATCCCGGTTTGCTCGGCGTGGCGCTGGCGCATGGGCTGACCATCGCCGTCATGGTTTCCGCGACCGGCGCGATCTCCGGCGGACATCTTAACCCGGCGGTATCGTTTGGCCTCTTCGTGAGCGGTCACCTGGATTTCAAAAAACTGCTCGCCTACTGGTCGGCGCAACTGAGCGGCGCAACCGTGGCGGGTTTGCTTTGCAGCGCGCTGCTGGGCACGGCGGCGGTCGCGAACGGCACGCCCGACGTCGGCGTAGTCAACGGCACGCCGGTGGTGACGTTCACGCAAGCGCTGATCATCGAAGCGGTGCTCACGTTCTTTCTGGTGTTCGTCGTCTTCGGCACAGCGGTGGACGCGCGCGCGCCGAAGATCGGCGGACTCGCGATCGGCCTCACGGTGGCCCTCGACATTTTGTTCGGCGGCCCGCTGACCGGCGCGGCGATGAATCCGGCGCGCACGTTCGGTCCGGCGCTGGCGAGCGGGCATTGGAACAACCATTTGATTTATTGGCTCGGCCCGCTGCTGGGCGGCGCGCTGGCCGGCTGGGTTTACGGACATTTTCTGATCAAACAGGACCGTTAGTCATCGCCGGTTGTCGGTCCAGGTTTTTAGTCTCCAGTCTCAACCTATGAAGTTAACCATCATCGGCACGGGCTACGTCGGCCTCGTCACCGGAACTTGTTTCGCCGAGGTCGGCCATCAGGTCACGTGCGTGGACAACGACGCCACGAAAGTGAAGTTGCTCCAGGGCGGCGGCATTCCGATTTATGAACCGGGCTTGCAGGAGTTGGTGCAGAAGAACGTCGCCGCCGGACGACTCAGCTTCACCAGCAACACGGCCGAGGGTGTCGAGAAGTCCGACGTGATTTTCATCGCCGTGCCCACGCCGCCGCAGCCGGACGGTTCGGTGGACATGAGCTTCATCGAACGCGTCGCGCGCGACATCGCCGGCGCGATGACCAGCTACAAGATCATCGTGGACAAAAGCACCGTGCCCGTGCAGACCGGCGACAAAGTGGCCGAAACGATCAAGCGTTACTGCAAGGCGCAGGTGGAGTTCGATGTCGTCAGCAATCCGGAATTCTTGCGTGAAGGTTTCGCCGTCGAGGATCTGATGCACCCCGACCGCGTGGTCATCGGCGTGCGCACGCAACGGCCCGTGGCGGCGATGAAGGAAATTTACACGCCGTTCAAAGCGCCGATCATCGTCACCGACATCAACTCGGCGGAACTGATCAAGCACGCCTCGAATTCCTTTCTCGCGCTCAAGATTTCCTACATCAACGCCGTCTCCGTGCTCTGCGAAGCCACCGGCGCAAACGTCCAGGAAGTCGCCGCCGGCATGGGGATGGATGAGCGCATTGGCCGCCGCTTCCTCAACGCGGGCATCGGCTTCGGCGGCAGTTGTTTTCCCAAGGACCTCAGCGCGTTCATCAAAATCTCCGAGCAGGTCGGCTACAATTTCCGGTTGCTGAAGGAAGTGCAGCACATCAATTCCGAACAGATGCAGCGCTTCGCCAAAAAAATCACCGACACACTCTGGGTTTTGAAAGGCAAGAAGATCGGCGTGCTCGGTCTGGCGTTCAAGCAGAACACCGACGACGTCCGCTCCTCGCCCGCCATCGAACTCTGCCAGTTGCTGCTCAAGGAAGGTGCAACCCTGCGTGTGCATGATCCGAAGGCGATGGACAAAGCCCGCCCGCTGCTGCCGAACGCCACTTACGTCGAGGACATGAACGACGTGGCCGAAGGTTGCGACGCGCTCGTGGTCGCGACCGAGTGGGACGAATTCAAGAAGCTCGATCTGGAAAAGGCGCGCAAGGGACTTTCGCATCCGATCATGTTCGATGGCCGGAATCTTTTCGACCCGCAGGAGATGGAACGGCTCGGCTGGATTTACAAGAGCGTGGGGCGGTGAAAAGTCAGTCGAGAGTCGAAGGTCGAGAGTCGAGAGCAGCCGCGCCCGGCCCTCGACTCTCGGCCCTCGACCCTCGGCCCATCATTGAAGTCAGCGCCGGCCTCATCTTCCGTCGCGGCCAACTCCTCATCACGCAACGCCACGCCGGCGCGCATCTCGGCGGGCTGTGGGAATTCCCCGGCGGCAAACGCGAGGCGGGTGAGAGCTTCGAGCAAT
>SCTL01000888.1 GCA_004297495.1 Verrucomicrobiota bacterium | reverse complement strand
CAAGCTCGGCATCATTTTCTGCAACACCAAACGCATGGTGGACGATCTGGTGGACCATCTCGAAGCCGCCGGTTACATGGCGGACCGCCTGCACGGCGACATGACGCAGAACATGCGCGACCGCGTGATGAACAAGTTTCGGAAATCCGGCCTTGAGTTTCTCGTGGCCACGGATGTCGCCGCGCGCGGCATTGACGTGGACGACGTGGAAGTGGTTTTCAATTACGATCTGCCTTACGACGGCGAGGATTACGTGCATCGCATCGGGCGCACGGGCCGCGCGGGCCGCAGCGGCCGCGCGATCTCGTTCGCGTCGGGGCGTGAGCTGTTTCAAATCCGCAACATCGAGCGCTACACGAACACGCGCATCCAGCGCGCGCGGATTCCGACTGAGGCTGAGGTCGAGGAAGCGCGCGAAAATGTTTTCATCGGCAAACTGCGCGCCGCGTTGCAAAGCGGCGACTTCAAAAATCAGGAACACTTCGTCGCGCGCTTGTTGGAGGAAGGATTCAGTTCCACGGACATCGCCTCCGCTTGCGTGACCTTGCTGCAAAGCGGCGAGGCGGCGGCGGCGAAGCCGAACACGGAAGCCTACGAACGGCCCGAGCGCGACGAGCGTCCGCCGCGTGGAAATTTCCGCGAAGACCGGCGCGAACGCTACGACGATCGCGGCCCGCGCTTCGAGCGGCGCGAACGCGTGGATGCGCCGCGACGGTTTGAAGATCGTCCACCACGTCAGGCCGCACCGGTCCCCCAGGCAGTCCGGCCTGTGGCGGCCCGGCCCGCAAAACCCGCCGTCGCCGAGCCCGCGCCGCAGCCTGTGCCCTTCAAAACGAAAGCGGCGCTGCGCGCCGACGCTCTCAAACCCGAAAGCAAAGGACCCGTCGTGACGCCGCTGCCAACGGAAGCCAAACCGTCCGTTGAGTCCGGGATTGCGCCGCCGCCACAAGCTCCCACGCCGGAAAAAACTTATTCCGACGCGGAAATTCTCGCTTCGGTGAAATCTCCCGTGCCGGCAGCCGCCGAACAAAAATCCTTTTCCCAAAAATCAGCGCCGCCGTGGGTGAAGAAGAAAGTCGCGGAAGCCAAACCGTTCGCCAAAGGCAAACCGAGTCGCGCGACGCCACCGAATCAAACACGGCTGTGGATGAATCTCGGCGAGGCGATGGACGTGAAACCGATTGATGTCGTCAATGCCGTTGCGGGCGAAACCGGACTGCCCGGCAAAGTCGTCGGCACGGTGGACGTGCGCGAACGGCATTCGTTCGTGGACGTGGACGCCGAGCACGCCAACGGCATCATCGCCAAGCTGAACCGCGCGGAGATCAAGGGCCACAAGGTCAAGGTGAAGATCGCGTGAGCGCTGAGGACAAAACTTCTCCGCGTGAATCCGTTCGCCCCTTCACCCCAGCCCTCTCCCCCGCTGGGGGAGAGGGTGGTGTCTCGCCGGGCGCGGGGAAATCCGTCGAGCGGTTGTTCCCCTTCGTCTTGCGCACGCGCTCGCTGCTCGTCGGGCGTGAAACGTTGAGCCGCAGCAAAAGCAAACTGCATTTCGTCCTCATCACGACGGACATTTCCGAAAACAGCCGCGCACAAATCTTGAATGACTTCGCGCACTACCCGGTGGTCGCGCATTACACCGAAGCTGATCTGGAAAAGTTTTTTGGCGTGAAAGGCACGAAGGTCGTCGGCTTCACCAAGTCCGGTCTGGCGCAATCCATTTACGCCGAGCTGAAGGAACACCGCATCAACAAGCCGCCGGCAAGCGCCGCTTGAATTCGCGGCAGGCGGCGGCCACGTCGTCCTGATTCAGAATCGCCGACACCACGCAGATGCGGCGCGCGCCCGCGGCGAGCACTTCGTCGAGATTTGTGAGCGTGATTCCTCCGATGGCAAACCACGGAATCTTCACCTCGCGCGCGGCCCAACGGACGTATTCGAGCGTGACGGGCTTGGCCGTCGGCTTCGTGCCCGTGGCGAAGACCGGCCCGATGGCGATGTAATCCGCGCCCGCTGCGATGGCGTGCTTGGCTTGATCTGGCGCATGGGTGGAGAGGCCGATGCCGGGTTGAGAGTTGAGAGTTGAGAGTTGAGAGACGTGTGTGAAACCGGCGTCGAAAAAATCTTCCTGTCCGAGATGACAGAATTCCGCGCCGACTTCGTCCGCCACCGCAAGCGAATCGTTGATGACGAGCCGCACGCCGGCGTTGCGCGTGACCGGCAGAATTTTTTCCGCCAGGAGTTTGATTTCCGCGAGGGAAGAACTCTTGGCGCGCAACTGAATCAAGTCCGAGCCGCCGTCGCAAAGCTGCCGCGCCACGACTTCGGGCGCGCGGCCACGCAGATAGGCCGTATCCACGAACGTGTAAAGCTGACAGGCGGCGAGCGGTTTCATGCGGCGGCGACGATAGATTCGTTTGCGCGCCAACTCAAGTGACGAGCGAACCGGCCGGAGCGCGACCGTCCCGGTCGCAGCACTTTCGCAATGAAAGAAAGCACGGAATTTTCCAAGCCGCTTCTCATCTCACGCGCTGCGGACGGGGACCGTCCGCGCTCCACCAACTCACCGGGCATTGCAATCCGCGCTCCGCCCGTTATTCTGGATTCGCACATGAAAACTTTCGCCCAACTTGAATTCCCGGGGCGGCTCATCGCGGTCGAGGGACTCGACGGCTCGGGCAAGTCCACGCAGATTTATTTGCTCAAGCGCTGGCTCGAGACGCAGGGCCTGAAAGTTTTTTTCAGCGAATGGAATTCCTCCGCGCTGGTCAAGAGCGCCACGACCAAGGGTAAGAAACAGGAACTGCTCACACCCACGACGTTCAGCCTGATTCACGCCACGGATTTCGCCGACCGCTATGAACGTCAGCTCGTGCCGCTGTTGCGCGCCGGCTATCTCGTGTTGTGCGACCGCTACATCTTCACCGCGTTCGCGCGCGACATCGTGCGCGGCTGTCCGCCGCAATGGGTGCGCGACATCTACAGCTTCGCCGCGCTGCCGGACCTGGTTTTCTTTTTCAAAGCCGATCTCGAAGTCTCGCTCAACCGCATCCTCGATGGCCGGCCGCAGCTCAAGTATTTCGAGGCCGGCATGGACCTGCGGCTCTCGACCGATCCTTACGAGAGCTTCCGGATTTTCCAGGGCCGCATCCTCGAACAATATCTCGCGATGAGCAGCGAGTTCGGTTTCACGATGATTGACGCGAACCAATCCATCGAGGCGCAGCAAAACATCGTGCGCTCGCTCGTCGCGGGCAAAGTGGACCTCGCGGGCTTCGCACCCCATAAACCGCAATCCCACAAATGAGCGCCGCCAAACGAAACGAATCCGTTGCCAAGGCATCCAAGCCCGCGCGCGATACGCGGGTCATCGTCCCGCAAAAATCCAAACGCCGCTTCTACGGCCACGGCATCCCGGGCGTGGACATCAACCAACTCGCCGGCAAGCTCATCGTTGTCGAGGGCGCGGATGGGTCGGGTCGCTCGACGCAAATCCAGATGCTCGTGGACTGGCTGGAGAGCGCGGGACATTCCACAGTGCAAGTCGGCTTGAAACGCTCCACGCTGGTCAGCGAGGAACTCGACCGCGCCCAGGAGGGAAACATTCTGAGTCGCACGACGCTGAGTTTGTTTTATGCGACGGACTTCGCGGATCAATTGGAGAACATCATTCTCCCGGCGTTGCGCGCGGGTCAGATGGTGCTGTCCGACCGCTACATTTACACGCTCATGGCCCGCGACATCGTGCGCGGCATGGACGAGAAGTGGCTGAAGAATCTTTACGGCATGGCGCTCGTGCCCGACGCGGTCTTTTATCTGAACGTCGCGCCGGCGGAACTCGTGCAACGCACGTTCGCCAAGTATTCCATCCTGGATTTCTGGGAGAGCGGCATGGACATCGGCCTGTCGCGCGACATGTTCGATTCTTTCCTCAAATATCAGGCGCTGATGCTCAAGACGTTCAAGTCGCTGCAAAGCACCTACGGTTTTCACATCATTGACGCGCATCGTCCGGTGGAGGTCATCAACGCCGACTTGCGAAAAAAGATCGGCGCCGTGCTCGTGGGTCATCACATCGAGTGAACCGGTTTATGGCCGAAGACAACAAAGATTTCCTGATCGGCGTGGACCTCGGCGGAACGAAAATTCTCGCCGGCATCTTCGATTCCAAGTTCGACCTCAAAGGCACGACCAAACTGAGCACGAAAGCG
>SCTL01000887.1 GCA_004297495.1 Verrucomicrobiota bacterium | reverse complement strand
CCGGCAAACACGCGTGTTGTCCGCCGTGCGCGCGCCAAAGAAGTTTCATGCGCGCTTCGACGCGAGCGGCAAACAGTACCGCTACGTCGTCTGGAATCATCCGGCGATGAATCCGCTGTTGCGCAAGACGGCGTGGCATGTGCCGCGTCCGCTGGACGTGAAGGCGATGCGTGCGGCGGCGAAGTTATTTGTCGGGCGGCATGACTTCCGTTCGTTCACGGCGAATCGCGGCGATGAACTCGAAGATGCCGTGCGCACGCTCACGCGCTGTGACGTGAAGCGCAGCGGGAAGTTGTTCACGTTCGTCATCGAGGGCGACGGTTTTCTATACAAGATGTGTCGGGGCATCGTGGGGACGATCGTGCAAGTTGGCTTTGGAAGATTTCCAGCGGGTGAAATCAAGACGATGCTGGCGCACAAGGATCGGCGCGTCGCCGGCATGAACGCGCCGGCGCATGGACTGGTTTTGTGGAAAGTGTTTTATCCAAAAGTCAGAGGTCAAAAGTCGGAGGTCAGAAAGACCTCCGCTCGCGCCCGACCTCTGACCTTTGATCTCTGATCTCTGCTCCGATGCACATCGTCCTCGTCGAACCCGAAATCCCGCCGAACACGGGCAACGTGGCGCGGCTCTGCGCGGCCACGCGCACGACGTTGCATCTCATCGAGCCGTTTGGTTTCAAACTCGATGACGCGGCGTTGAAACGCGCCGGGATGGATTACTGGCAGCACGTGGAGTGGCATCGCTGGGCGACCTGGAAAGCGTTTGAACAGTCGCTGAATCCAGCCGTGCGGCTTTGGTTCATCGAATCGCACGGGCCGAAGCGTTACGACGAGGCGAAGTTTTCCCAGGACGACTATCTCGTTTTCGGTCGCGAGACGGCGGGTTTGCCGAAGCAATTGTTGGCGCAACATCGCGAGCGTTGGCTGCGGATTCCGATGTTCAATGACGAAGCCAGATCGCTGAACCTGTCGAATTGCGTGGCGCTGGTTTTGTTCGAGGCGCTGCGGCAGCAGGGCTTCGCAAAGGAAGTGTAGTATTGAGCAAGGGGCGGTTGGTCAGACTTTGTAACTTCGATTTAATGATGCGCATTCATGAATCGCTTTTATTGCTTTCGTGCATGGGTTGCGCTGGTGCTTATAGGCTGCGGCCTGATTTTTTCCTCGCGCGCGTTCTCCGCTGATGCGCTTTCGCTTGAACAGCGCGTGGCGCAACTGGAGAGCGCAGCCGCGCGTCCCGCGTCCGCCATCAATGCTGGCGACAACGCCTGGCTGCTCATCAGCGCCGCGATGGTGCTGATGATGACCGCGCCGGGCTTGATCCTGTTTTACGGCGGATTGGTGCGCGACAAAAACGTCCTCGCCACGATGATGCACAGTCTGGTGCTGATGGCCGTGGTGTCAGCGTTGTGGATGATTTACGGGTACAGCATGGCGTTCGGCGAGGGCAATGCGTTCTTCGGTTCGCCGACGCAATATCTTCTTCTCACCGGCGTGGGCGGCGCACCCAATGCCGATTACGCCGCCACCATTCCGCATCAGAGTTTCATGCTGTTCCAATTGATGTTCGCGATCATCACGCCCGCACTCATCAGCGGCGCGATGGCGGAGCGCATCAAATTCAGCGCGTATCTGATGTTCACGGTGCTGTGGGTGACGGTGGTCTATTTTCCGTTGTGTCACATGGTTTGGGGCAAGGGCGGTTATTTCAACTGGGCGCTCGGCGGAAAAATTCCCGTGCTCGATTTTGCGGGCGGCACGGTGGTTCACGTCAGCTCTGGAGTTTCCGCGCTGGTGGCCGCCATGGTGCTCGGCAAGCGCATGGGTTATCCGCGCGAGCCGATGGTGCCGCACAACGTGGTCTTGAGTTTGATCGGCACGGGACTTTTGTGGGTGGGCTGGTTCGGTTTCAACGCCGGCAGCGCGGTGAGCGCGGGCGCGTTGGCCAGCAGCGCGTTTGCGGCGACTCACTTTTCTGCGGTGGGCGCGGCGTTGAGTTGGGCGGGGATGGAATGGCTGCTGAAAGGCAAGCCGAGTGTGCTCGGCATCGCGTCGGGAATGGTGGCGGGCTTGGCGACCATCACGCCAGCCTCCGGTTTTGTCACGGTGCCAGCCGCGTTCGGAATCGGCCTGTGCGGCGGGATGATTTGTTACCTCGCAGTTTCCAACGTGAAGGCGCGATTTGGCTACGATGATTCGCTGGACGTGTTCGGCGTTCACGGCGTGGGCAGCACCGTGGGTCTGTTGCTGCTGGGCTTGCTGGCCAACCCGGCGATCAACGGCGCGATCGCCGGCACGTTCTCCAGTGGCGGCAAAATTATTTCGCTGGCCGGCGGCATGGCGCAGTTGAAAAACCAGTTCATCGGCGTGGTGTTCACGGCAGGCTTGGCGGCGGTGGCGACGTTCCTCATCTTGAAATTGGTTTCTGTGACCGTCGGCTTGCGGGTTTCGCCGGAGGACGAGGATTCGGGGCTGGATTTGACCCAACACGGCGAAAGCGCCTACAACGATTGAACGGGGAAAATTTTATGAAGAAGATCGAAGCCATCATCAAACCCTTCAAGCTGACCGAAGTGAAGGATGCCTTGCAGGAAGCCGGTGTCTCGGGCATGACCGTGACTGAGGTGAAGGGATTTGGCCGGCAAAAGGGTCACACCGAAATTTACCGGGGCAGCGAATACACCGTGGACTTCCTCCCGAAAATAAAATTGGAAATGATTCTTCCCGATCAGCAGGTGCAGCCGGCGGTGGACGCCATCATCAAGGCCGCGCATACCGGCAAGATCGGCGACGGAAAAATCTTCGTGCTGCCGGTCGAGTCCGCCATCCGCATTCGCACCAACGAGCAGGGCGAGGCGGCGGTTTAGCGATTGTCGCGCGATGCCGGCCTGCTACACTGCGCCGCGGTGGGGCGCTTGGCGCAGTGGTAGCGCAGCAGCTTTACACGCTGTGGGTCGGGGGTTCGAATCCCTCAGCGCCCACCATCTTCGATAGTTCATCCCTCCCAAAAGCAGCTAAGAATTCCA
>SCTL01000886.1 GCA_004297495.1 Verrucomicrobiota bacterium | reverse complement strand
GCGACTTGGTTAAGCGACCGCCCCTACAGCCTCGGCGGCTTCGGCTACTCGACCGGCGCAGTCGGCTACGTCGCCAATACGATCACAGGCATCTGCGCCTCCGCGCAATCGCTCTATCAGCGCGAACGCTACAGCGCGTCCGCCGGCGGATTTTATTATCAGTTCGATTGTCCCGAAGGCATTTATGAAACCACGTTGCTCGAAGCCGAAACTTACTGGAGCACCGTCGGCCAGCGCGTGTTCAACGTCTTCATTCAAGGCCGGCAGGTGCTCACCAATCTCGACATCCTCGCCCGCGCCGGCGGAAAAAATCTGCCGCTCACGCTTGTGTTCACCAACGCCGTGACCAACGCGCAACTGCAAGTGCTCTTCACCCCGGTCGTGGACAACGCGCGAATCTCCGGCTTGCAGGTGCGCAAGATCGGCGATGTGTTCAGCGACGCCGATGGCATTCCGGATTGGTGGCGGCTTGCCTATTTCGGGCACGCGCTCGGTCAGGTCGGCGACAACTCGCGCGCCGCGGACGACGCCGACGGCGATGCGGTTTCCAATCTCACCGAGTTTTTCTCCGGCACCGATCCGCTCAGTATTTCCTCAAGGCCGACCGCGCCGGTCTTCAGCATCACGCAAGTCGCGGTCGCGGGAACGGATGTTGAAGTCACTTGTTCAACCCTGACGAACTGGAACTATCAACTCCAGCGGGCGGACGCACTCGGCGGAACTTCTGCCTGGACCAACATCGGCGCGTTGATGAGCGGCACGCCGACCGGCCTCACGTTGACCGACCCCGCCGGCGCGGCTGGCACCGCGAAGTTTTACCGTGTCCAAGCGCGCTGAAGTTCGCCCTCCAATACCACAGGTTTTGGGGGCTAGGCTGGCCGTGAACTTCCGGGATAATTGTGGAGATGATTCCACCGTGCCCATCTCGCGAGCGCGTCGCGCCGGAAGGAGTGCGCGAGCGGTCGCCCGCACGAATTCAAATGTCGCCAACGCAGCGCCAGCAGGGTTTCACTTTGATCGAGTTGCTGGTGGTGATCGCCATCATCGCGATCCTGTCGGCCATGCTCCTACCGGCGTTGAGCCGCGCGAAGTTGAAAGCCGAACGCGCCATGTGCCTGAGCAACCAGAAGCAACTGACCTTTGCCTGGATGATGTATGCGGATGACAATGGCGGCCGACTGCCGCCAAACGCCTCCAGTTCCATGACCACGGCAGACAGTTGGGTCAACGGGCAGATGAAGTGGGATTTTTTTCCGTTGCCGCCCTGGGCGGAAAATTACGACACGACGAAGCTGAGTGGCTCGCTACTCGGCCCGTACTGCAACCGCGCGGTCGGCATTTACAGATGTCCCGGAGATAAAATCCCTGGCGCGAAAGGACCGCGCGTGCGCAGCTACTCGATGAACGGCCAGATGGGCGGCATCAGCACCGATCCGAAGGTGCTCAATCAATATGGCCCTGGCGCCAATTACAAAATTTTCCTCAAGCAGGGCGACATTCTAAATCCCAATCCGACGATGGCGTGGGTGTTCATCGATGAACATGCCGATTCCATCAACGACGGCTTCTTCCGGATCGCGATGAATCAAACCAAAGAGTGGAACGACATCCCCGCCAGCTATCACGGCGCGAGTGGTGCCCTCTCGTTTGCGGATGGCCACGCGGAAATCAAGCGGTGGACCGACGCGAACATCAGAGACCGGCCAGTGACGAGGACGGATTTGAGTGTCACGGTCCCGGCAAATCCCAACACGGACTTGCTTTGGATGGAGGAGCGGACGACGAGTCTTCCGTAAGGGCACTTCTAAATCGCAACAGGTCATGTTAAAACCAACTTTCCTTCGGGGTGACAAACGCATTGGCTTCGACATCCGGACTTTGAGTCTGACCGTCGTTGTGCTGGCACTCATTTTGGGTGAAAATTTTTGCGGCGCGGCCTCGGTAACCGCGCCCGCCAGCGGTTTGTCCGTCAATGTGGATGAGGTAACGGGTAATTACACGGTCACTTTGAAATCTCCGGCGTGGACTTTTGGCGGCAGCCTCAACCGTTCGCTTAAAAATACGGCCGTGAACCGCGACACCGATTCCGTCGGCGCGTATCAGCAAATCGCTTTTGAGTGGAACAGCGGGCAGACGCCCATGACTGGTCGGATTTGCGTTTATGATGAACGCGCGCTTGTGCTTTTCTCGGACACCTGTGGCACAGCCGTCGAAATGCCTCCGGAGCCTTTTCCGTCCTTCACTGCGTTGCCCACAAACTTGTTTGTCTTCAGTCACAGCCAGCACGAATTCGCGCCGCCGCAATTTGCGGCCAATGAGATTTCCACTCCTTGGATGCTGTTTGATGATAAAGCCAACGCGCTCGTGATTTCACCGGCCTCGCATTATTTCGTCGCCAGCATGTTGGGAGATGGGCGGCAGCGCGTGGCGAGCGGTTTCAATAAACAACTGCGAAATCTTCCCGCTGGTTTTACCCAGCAAACGGTTCTGGCTTTCGGCAAAGGAATCAATCGCGCTTGGGATTTGTGGGGACAAGCGTTGATCGGCTGGCAAGGCGTGAAGCGTCCCGGCAACGACGCGGATACGATGCTAAAGTATTTGGGTTACTGGACCGACAACGGCGCCACTTACTACTACAACTACGACCGGGACAAAGGCTACGCCGGCACGCTCCGATCCTTGGTGGAGCATTATCGTCAGGAGCAGATTCCCCTTCGCTATCTGCAACTGGACAGTTGGTGGTATTCCAAGAGCATGACCGGTCCTGAGGGAAAAGTCGGGCAGACGAAAAACGCCAAATTGCCCGAAGGCGAATGGAACCGTTATGGCGGCCTGTGGGAATACAAAGCGCACAAATCTCTTTTTCCGGACGGACTCGCGGCCTATCAAAAATCCATCGGCCTGCCGTTGGTGACCCACAATCGGTGGGTTGACTTGGCCAGCCCGTATCGCGAAAAATACGAAATCTCCGGCGTGGCAGCGATTGACCCGAAATGGTGGGATGAAATTGCCGCCTACCTCAAAGCTTCCGGCGTTATCACGTATGAGCAAGACTGGCTTGATCGGATTTACACTTACTCCCCCGCGTTCAGCAGCAACGTCAATACAGGCGAGGCGTTTCTGGACAACATGGCCCGCGCTTGCAAGCAGAATGGACTTACGATGCAATACTGCATGCCTTATGCGTGCTATTTTCTCCAAGGCAGTCGCTACGAAAATTTGAC
>SCTL01000885.1 GCA_004297495.1 Verrucomicrobiota bacterium | reverse complement strand
TAAATGTGCTCCGTCAGGATTTGCCCGGCGGCTTGGCTGGCGCAGGTGGCGGAGCGCTGGAAGACGGCGCGGGTGTTCCGTCCACGGTGTTGGGCTCCATCAGTTCCACACGCGTGCCGTCCGGATCATAGACGTTGATCTGGCGCTTGCGGTTGACGCCGGTCCTGATCTCCATCGGTCGCGTGTAATGACAACGCTCGGCGCGCTGCTTCAGAATCGCCAGCGTCTTGTCCACATCCGCCACTTCAAGACAGATATGATGCGCCGTTCCGCGTTTGTCGGGCTCGGGCAAGGATTCGTAAAGCATCAATTCGACGTAGTCCGCGCTGTCGGCATGCTTCACGTTCACCCAACTCAACGGCTGATTCGTCCGTCCGCCGCGCCAGGTTTCCGCGCCGCCGAGAATGTCGCGGTAGAATTTCATTGAAGCATCCAAGTCACCGACGAGAATTCCCGCGTGCATCATCCGCCGGGAGATGCGCGTGTCCGGTATGAACTTTCCTTTTTCACGCGCCGTCCAGCCATCGGGCGAGTATTGCACGATCTCAACCTGATGATCGTCGGGATCGTGGACGTTGAAATTCAAATTGCCGATGCGGCCTTTGCCGACTTTGTCCGGCACTTTCACATCCTTCGATCCGAGCCAGACACGCAACGCTTCGGCGTCGTCGGTTTCCACGGAGATGTGATAGAGCCGGTCGCTGTTGGTCTCGCGTTCGGGAAAAAGTTCAAGGCACTGCCGTTCGTTGATCTTGATGAACGTGAGCGCGAGGCTGCCGTTGGAGTTGGTCAACGAATACGGCTCGTCGAAGCCGAGAAAGTCTTTGTAAAACCGGCGCGATTGCTCCACGTCATGCACCCACAACGCGACATGCGCCAAGCCGGTGATGCGCGGACGCGAAACTTCCGCCGCTCCGGCAAAGCAAGTTGTCCACGCGAGAGCTAAAAGCGCCAAGCCAAATGGGAGTCGTTGCATGACTGATACGGTGGCAACTTTCGTGGCGGCAGGACAGGGAAAATGTGGTAGGGACGGCGCTGCGCAGTCAGGTCGGAGCGCGGCTATGTCAAAGACTAGCCGCAACGCGTCGGCAAATGGTGGGGCGAGCGTCCTCGCAAGCCGTTTCGTCAGTAGCCTCGCCCTACCTGCTGCGGCTGGTGCTCTCGCACACAGCCGCGCTCCGTTCAATTATTCCTCGCTCGCGTCTCCACCGGCGTGATTGCCAGCGACAACTTTTCGTTGTGCCGGATCACCGTGAGTTGCGACCGCACGCCGACTTGCGCGCCGGTCAGTTGCTTGTGCAAATCATCAATGCCCGCAATCGCCCGGCCGTTGAACTCCACCACGATGTCGCCCTCGCGTAATCTCGCGCGACCCGCGGGACTGTTCGGCTCGACTTGCAGCACGAGCATTCCGGTCTCGTTCGCCAGATGAAAATGCCGCACCACGCGCCGATGGATTTTTGCCGTCTGCCCGCCCACGCCGATGTAACTGCGCCGGATCACGCCGTCCTTGATCAGCCAGCCCGCAATATATTTCGCCGTGTTGATGCCGATGGCGAAACACAGTCCCTGCGCCGGCAGAATCACCATCGTGTTCACGCCGATGACTTCACCGCGCGAATTGACCAGCGGCCCGCCGGAATTGCCCGGGTTCAATGCCGCGTCCGTCTGGATGAGATTGTCCATGAGCCGGCCCGACTGCGCGCGGAACGACCGGCCCAATGCGCTCACCACGCCCGCCGTCACCGTGTATTGAAAGCCGTACGGATTACCGATGGCGATGGCGAGCTGGCCCACGCGCAATTGATTGGAATCCCCGAGGCGCACCGGCTTCAGGTTCGGCGCGTAAATGCGGATGACCGCCAGGTCCGTATCCGGGTCCGTGCCGACCAGATGCGCATCCGGCCGGCGACCGTCGGCGAGCGTGACTTCGATCCGCTCCGCGCCGTGAACGACATGACTGTTCGTGAGAATGAAACCATCCGGCGTGATGATGAAACCCGAGCCGCTCCCCGCACCTTCTTGCTGACCGCGCCCTCCGCCTTTCTTAAACACATCAATCTTCACCACCGACGGACTGGCCGCTTCCGCCGCTGTGGTGACCGCATTGGAATACGCGTCCAGCAAAGGAGCGTCAGGTAGAGGCGACGACCCATCGCTTCGCAGAGCGCTGGTGGCCGCGTTCTCACCCTGCAGTGACGAGGCGTTGCCGCTACCGCTATTCAACACCGGCCTTGCCACGTCGAAGCTTGGCGAAGGCGGGAACACCGTTATATCTCTCTCGGTCGTTTTCATCATCAGCAACTGCTTCCACAGCCGCCGCAAGAGAGAGCGAGTTAGGGAAGATGTCAAATGCGCGGCGCGTGTGACCTCTAGCAAAGGCAACCCTGCTGAATAGTCACGACGTGCCGATCAGCACGCCCGCTAGAAAAACCAGCGCCCCGCCGAGCGCCACTTGCAACACCGCCGAGCCAAGCGGCGTGTCCATGAACCGATGCCGCACCCACGAGATCAAACCCAGTTCCACCAGCACTACTGCGACCGCAATCCACGTGGCGGTTTGAATGTGTGGAATCAAATACGGCAGCGTGTGGCCGAGTCCGCCGAGCGCGGTCATCAGGCCACAGACGAATCCGCGCGCCCACGGATGGCCACGGCCCGTCAGGCTGCCGTCGTCGGACAACGCCTCGGCGAAACCCATGCTGATGCCCGCGCCGACGCTCGCGGCGAGGCCGACTTGAAACGTCGCCACACTGCTGTGCGTGGCAAACGCGGCGGCGAACAGCGGCGCGAGGGTTGAAACTGAGCCGTCCATCAAGCCCGCGAGGCCGGGTTGAATCACTTGCAGAATGAACAAGCGTTTCTGTCGCGCGGATTCTTCCTCGCTGACTTTGGTCATCCCGATTTCTTCCGCCGTGCGCGCGTGATTGCGTTCTTCCTCGGCCAGATCGCCGAGCAGTTGGCGGATGCCGGTGTCGGTCGTGCGCCGAGCGGATTGTTCGTAGAAGCGTTTGGTTTCCTGCTCCATCAACTCAGCCGTGCGTTGGACCGCTTTCAAACCCAGCGGTCGCGTGAGCCAGACTGGACGGCGTTTCACAAAACCGCGAACGTCTTCGCGACGGATGTGCGGCACGTGCTCGCCGAAACGGCTGCGGTAAAGGTCGAGCAAGCGGTGACGGTGACCATCCTCCTCACGGCGCATGGCTTTGAATTTGTCGGCCTGCTCGGGGTAGTTCGCTTGCAAGCCGTCGGCGAAGTCGTCGTAGATTCGGGCGTCCTCTTCTTCGAGCGAGATGGCCAGCGCCAGAACCTCGCGTTCCGTGAGACTTTGAAATGTGCGCATAGGATTTGCGATTTAGTTTCTGTCCGGATGCGTTATAGAAGTCTTGCCGGTGAATCGCACTTAAAAAGAGCACGTCATGAAAATCGCCATCGCTTCGGATCACGCGGGGTTTGCTTACAAGGAACAAATCAAAACTTTGCTCGCGAGCCTCGGCCACGAAGTCCGCGACTTCGGAACGAACAGCGAAGCGCCGGTGGACTACCCGTTGTTCATCCGTCCCGGTGCTGAAGCGGTGGCGAGCGGCGAATGTGAACGCGGCATCGTGCTCGGCGGTTCGGGCAACGGCGAAGCCATCGTGGCGAACAAAGTGCGCGGCATTCGTTGCGCGCTCTGCTGGAGTCTCGACACCGCGCGCTGGTCGCGCGAACACAACGATGCGAACGTGCTGGCGATTGGCGAGCGCACGATTCCGGTGGAACTCGCACTCGAGATTGTGCGCGTTTGGCTGACGACTCCGTTTGCCGGCGGACGACACACGGCGCGCGTCAAAGAAATCGAATGAGCCAAGTCAGCGGGATTCGGGGTGACGGCTTAATTTCCCGTTGGAGCGCGGGCTTCAGCCCGCTTCGGCGAAAGAATTGCAGGCGGTGTTGAAGCGGCATGAATGCCGCGCTCCGCAAGCTCGGACAACGTCAGATTCGGCCGGCACGGAAAATTTATTCAAACTTTTTCACGCAAAAATGCGCTGAATGCACGAATGTGAACAAAGGGGAGCCGTCACATGCGCATGACAATGAAGTCATCGCAGAGGGAACAAACTATGAATGCTATAAAACGTTCAGTCGCCCAGGTCGGATTGGTCGTGTGCAGCGCGGTGGCCGTCGTGCTCACCGGCTGCCGGACTTATGTGGTTCGCGAACACACGCGCACAGTTTATTCGCCAACTCCACCGCCGGTCGTTTACACGCAGCCCGAACCTGCGCCGGAAACGCCTCCGCCCGTCGTCGTCATCCAATCGGAGAATGATTTTTATGAGCCGCTCGCCACTTACGGGCGTTGGGAGGTGGTCGGCTCTTACGGACGTTGCTGGATTCCGGCGCGCGTCGAAGTGGACTGGCGTCCTTACGCGAACGGTTACTGGCAGCGCACGGACGCGGGCTGGTATTGGGCCAGTGACGAGCCGTGGGGTTGGGCGACCTACCATTACGGACGCTGGGATTTCGACGCGCGCTTCGGCTGGTTCTGGGTGCCGCAGACGCAATGGGCGCCGGCGTGGGTTTGCTGGCGCGAGGGCGGCGATTACGTCGGCTGGG
>SCTL01000884.1 GCA_004297495.1 Verrucomicrobiota bacterium | reverse complement strand
CTCCGTTCGATCTGCACGAGCGGCTCACGCAACTCATCGCGCGCGAAGCGGAGAATGCGCGGCGCGGCCTGCCCGCCCGTATCATTGCCAAGGTGAACTCACTCGTGGATCGCGAGATTATCGAAGCACTCTACGCTGCGTCCGAAGCGGGCGTGAAGATTGATTTGATCGTGCGCGGCATCTGTTGTCTGCGGCCCGGTGTGCCGGGCGTGAGTTCCAACATCGCCGTGCGCAGCATCGTGGATCGCTTTCTCGAACACAGCAGGGTTTTCTACTTCGAAAACGCCTGTCAGCCGGAAGTTTTCCTGAGCAGCGCCGACTGGATGCCGCGCAATTTTTACCGGCGCATCGAGACGGCGATTCCGATTCTCGACGGCAACGTGCGTGAGCGGATCATTTCCGAATTGCTCGCGGCGCCGCTGGTGGACAACACGCGCGCACGCCATTTGCAAGCGAATGGCAAGTATCATTCGCCCAAACTTGCGAAGAGGGAGCGGACGCACCGCAGCCAGTTTGAGTTCATCGCGCTGGCCGCCAACGGGCACGACCCGCAAAAGAAGAAGGGCGCGGGCAAGCCGCGTTACCCGGAAGTGAAGCTGGCGAAGCGACCTTTCTGACCGCGAACATGTCGCGCGAGCTTCCAGTCCCACTGGCCCGGCATCTGGCGCGACTTCTCAAACGCACACGCCGTCGTTACCGCCGCCGGCTCGCGGAATGTCAGGCGGAATTCTCAGAGACCTCCGTGCACGAACTGCGCATCGAGACGAGACGCGCGCTGGCGTTGCTGGACCTGGTGGCGGCTCTGGACCTGGTGACTTCGCCCGAGAAGCCGCGGCGCACGTTGAAGAAGCGGCTCGATGCGTTCGATGACCTGCGCGACACGCACGTGCAGTTGCGCCGGCTGCGGCCGTGGCTCAAACAATTTCCCGAGGCGCGTGAGTTCGCGAACTATCTGCGCGAGAGCGAGCGCGGGTTGGTGGCGGAATTGCGCCGGGAAATCCGCAAACTCAAGTCCCGCCGCGTCGCGCGACTGTTCAAAGCGTGGGAGCAGGATGTGGCTGGGGTCCGCAGCGAATCGGCTGCGACGGCGGTCGAGATTTTGGCGCAGCCGCTGGGCGAGGTGTTCGCGCGCGTGTCGGAGTTGCGCCGGAAAATCCAGCCGCGCAATCTGGTGACGATTCATCGCACGCGCATCGCGTTCAAAAAATTCCGCTACCTCTGCGAATTGCTGCACGCGCTGCTGCCGGGCCTGACGCCGCGCCAGTTGCGCGCAATGCACGTGTGGCAGACACGCATGGGCGACATCCAGGACGCCGAGGTGTTGCTGAACGAGGTCGAGCGCGCCGTGAAACACGGCAAGGTGCAGCTCGAATCCGTGAAGCGACTGCACGCGGCGCTGGCGCGACGGCTGGTGGTTCTGGTAAACCAGTTCTTGAGCACGGCCAACCAACTGGATCGCTTCCAGCCGCAAAAAGTTCTCCGTGCCCGAAAGCGAAAGCCGTCATGAAACTCTACATCCTCCGGCACGCCGAAGCCGCCGAGCCCAGCGACGCGCGCTACGCGAACGATGCCGCGCGTCCACTCACGGCCAAAGGCATCAAGCGCACGCGCCAGCTTGCAAACGCACTGCGGCAGATGGAGATCACGTTCGACGTGATTTTTTCCAGCCCGCTCGTGCGCGCACGGCAGACGGCGGAGATCGTGGCGCGCAGTCTGATGCTCGAAAAGAATCTGCGTGTGATCAATCAGCTCTCGCCGTCCTCGGCTTACGTTGACCTGATCGCGCAGATCGAACACGTCCACCACTCAGTCGAGGCGGTGATGCTGGTGGGACACGAGCCGCATTTGAGCGGATTGATTTCACTGCTCTGCACCGGCGGCGGTTCGCTGGCGCTGACGCTGAAGAAGGGCGGACTGGCGCGGCTGGAATTGGAAACGGTGAAGGCGGAACGTTGCGCTTCACTGGAATGGTTGCTTTCCCCGCGCCACTTCGGGCCGAAGCGAAGTTCTTCGGAGCGTTAGAAAGGTTGCCAGAATCCATTTCCGAATTCAGGGGAAACATTCAACATTCAACATTCAACACTGAACGGCGAAAGGTCGGTGACGGCGCGCTTGTGCGTTGGGAGTTGAATGTTGAATGTTGAATGTTTTCGGAAATTGTTTTCGGCAACCGCTCTAGCTCGTCCCCTGTCTGGCCAACACAGCGGCGCCGGTGATGCCCGCGTGGTCGCCGAGTTTCGAGGCTTCGATCTCAATGCCGCTCATCGTGCCGGGCATGACGTGTTCCTTCGCGGACTTGATCAGGCGCGGCATCATTTCGTTTTCGAGCGCTTCGATCACGCCTCCGCCAACGACGACGATTTCCGGATTGAGAATGTTGATAAGATTGGCGATGCCGATTCCTGCGTACTCGGCCGCTTCTTCCACGATCTTCTCGACGAACTTGTCACCCTTGCGGATGGCCTTGCGCAAATCGCCGCTGCGCATGTCGGCCAGGTTCGGCCCGAGCATGTCGGTCAGGATAGTTTTCTGGCCTTCCTTCACCGCGCTCTGGATGTTGCGAAAGATGGCAGTGCGACTGGCCAGCGCTTCGAAGCAGCCGCGATTGCCGCAGCCACACTTCGGCCCGTTCACCTCGAGGACCATGTGACCGATCTCGCCGGCGGTGTGATTATGGCCGCCGTAAAGTTCGCCGTTGATCACCAGTCCGCCGCCGATGCCCGTGCCGATAAAAATGCCGACAAGATTCTTTGGCTTGGATTTGTATTCGCGGTCGAACGTGCCGAGCGTGCAGACGTTGCAGTCGTTGCCGAGAAACACCGGAACATCCAGCCGCTTTTCCAATTCCTTTTTCAGCGGCACATCCTTCCAGCCCGGCAGATTGGGCGCGAAGATGACGCGACCTGTTTCGGCGTCCACCGCGCCGGGCGCGCCGATGCCCACTCCGCGAATTTGTTTAATGCTCAGATCGCTTTCGTCCACTGCGTCGGTCACACAACGCGCGATGCGGTCAATCACCG
>SCTL01000883.1 GCA_004297495.1 Verrucomicrobiota bacterium | reverse complement strand
CCCGGAGCGACAACGCCGACCGTCATCATGCCGCCTTCGGTGACGATTGATAGCCCGACGAGCGCTGCACAGATCAACATCGGAGAATCCATCTCGCTCTCTGCCAGCGCCACGGCGAATGCCAGCGGTAGTTCCATCGTCAGCGTGGAATTTCTGGCGAACGGCACGCGCCTGATGAGTCTCGTGCCCGCGCCCTACGCGTTCGATTGGACGCCGCCGCAGTCTGGCGTTTACTCGCTCGTCGCGGTGGCGACGGACAATCAAGGCGCGCGCGCCACGTCCGCGCCGGTGAACCTCACCGTGCTGGCGCCGGAAACGACTCCGCCGACGCTGACCGTGATGGGCGCTCCCAAGAGCGGCGCGCGCCTCTACTCTCCAGTGCTCACACTCGGCGGCACCGCCAGCGACAACGCCACGCTGGACCGCGTCGAAGTCAGTTTGAACGGCTCGCCATTCGTGAACGCCGAGGGCGGGTCTAATTGGTTAACTCTGCTCACACTGTCGCCCGGAAAGAATTTCATCCGCCTTCGCAGTGTTGATCACGCGGGCAACCTCTCGCCGGAAATTCAACTCAGCTACACCTACGTGAAACTCGTTCCGCTGGTAGTGGGGACGAATGGCTTCGGCAAAGTCAGTCCGAATCTCGACGGGCGGTTGCTGGAAATTGGCAGGGCTTACTCGATGAAAGCCGTGCCGGCGCGGGATCAAATATTCGTTGGCTGGGAGGGAATTGATTCCACCGCGCCGAATTTGAGTTTCACGATGCGCGAGGGGCTGACGCTCACCGCAAAATTTATCGTGAGTCCGTTCCTGCCGTTCAAGGGCACCTTCAACGGACTCGTCGCGAACGCCGACGCCGTCACGCCCGACAACTCCGGTTCATTCACGCTCGCCATGACTTCGCTGGGCGTTTTCAGCGGGAAGCTCCAACTCGGCGCGGCGCGATACAGTTTTCGCGGACAATTCGATCTCAAAGGCGACGCCACCGTGCTCGTGTCGCGCGGGCAACTAGTGTCGCCGCTCAATCTGCGATTGCACGTGGACCTCGCCAGCGGCGACCGCGTGACCGGCAGTCTCTCGGATGGCGGTTGGGTTTCCGGCGTCCACGCGAACCGGAGCGTGTTTAACTCGGTTTACAATCCCGCGCCGCAGGCGGGCAACGGACAGTTCGTGCTGGAACAGCGCGAGCAGAACACCAACGCGCCGGCGGCGAATGGCGCGAGCAAAATCTCGCTCAACGGCGGCACGTTGATGGCGGGCAAACTTCAGGACGGACGAAAATTCTCGACGGGCAACACGCTCTCGCGCAACGGCGATTTTCCGTTTTACCTCTCGTTAAGCAAAGGGCAGGAAGTGGTGCTGGGCTGGGTGAACTTCCCGAATGCAGCCCTCGCCAACGGCACGGTGCTCTGGGTGAAGACGGGCACGAATGGCTTTGCCGCGACGCTTGAGGCGGCGGCGGTCAAGTGACCCGAGTCGGTCGCGAGTCCGAATCCTTCTCGTCAAAAAACTTCTCTCCGCTCCCTCGACGTTAAAATCTTCCAGCGCGCAGGGCTGACACACGCTGGCGCGCGTGGCACAGCATTTCGCGCCAGTCTTGCGCAGCTCTCGGACGCACGCGTTCGAAAAGCCCTGATTTACTTGGGAATGCCGCTGTTTTCGCGCGTGGCATTGCGCCAGCTAAAAGTGAATCGGCAGTTAAACCAAAAACCAAAACAAGAAAACTATGAGTATCATCAAATATCAACGACCAACCTTCAGTCTCTGGCCGGGCTTGGGCCGGCTCAGCAATCTGCATGACGAAATTGATCGTTTGTTCGAGTCGCCGCTGGCGGCGTTCGGCGCGTCACCGTACGCGGAGGCGTGGCTGCCCGCCGTGGACGTGGTGGAGAACAAGGACAACTTCGTGGTCAAAGCCGAATTGCCGGGGATGAAGAAGGACGAAATCCAAGTCACCTTGCAGGACGGGCTGCTGACCTTGTCCGGCGAGCGCAAATTCGAAACGAAGTCCGAGGACGCAGAGGTGCATCGCGCGGAGCGCTTCGTGGGACGCTTCCAACGCACCCTGTCGCTGCCCTCGACGGTGGCGGCGGACCAGGTGAAGGCCGCCTACGCCGATGGCGTGCTGACCATCACGCTGCCGAAGTCGGAGGAGGCGAAGGCGCGGAAGATTGACGTGGCGATGAATTGAAGTTGGGGAAGCAATTGTGGGAGAGGAGCGGAAGGGTTGCGGCCGCTTCTCTTCCACTCATTTGTCACGCTTCGCGTCCGGGCTGGCCGCGTCGGCAGGATTGATCTTCCAGCGGTCCCAATCCGTCAGAAACAATTGTTCGGGCAGGAAAGTTTCAGGCATCTTGCGCAAGGGAAACCTGGTGGGCGTAGTGTGGCTGTTCAACACCTGCATGATCAACGCACCCCAGCTTCTTTCACCCGGGCGAAACCATTCGGAGAGATACCGCGCATCCATGGTTGCCGGCGTCAGGTAGAGCGCGCGAACCGGTTTCATAAAGTCGTTGATGGCGAAGAAATCACTCTGCGCGTTGAGCGTGATCCAGACGCATTGGCGGTCGCCGTACCAGGCCACGCCCCACGGGATGTCGCTCATCATCAGTTCATTTTCCTTCATCCAGCCGGAGATTTGCTGGATGGCGGGCGGATAGTAAGGCGGATAACTTACCGGATTGGGGCGCGGCCCGAGGAAGGAAAAAACCATCGGCAGACACATGATCAGACTGAACAAACCGATGGCCGCGTAACGCAGGCCGGCCAGGGCGAAAGTGATTTGATCCAGGAGCGTGAAGAACAGGCTGGAGGCGTAGATCAACACGAGCGGCAGTACGAGCACGATGAGATTTTCCGAGTTGAGTTCCGCGGTGGACTCCGACAGTTCCGTCCGGTTGAGCGCTTGCGCGAGCACGAGCGTGCCGAGGCAGCCGACCGTCAAATAGCGGAGCCGACGGATGCCGGGATGGCGGAAGGTGAGCATCAACCCCACGAGAAAGAACGCCGCCGCCCAGCCGCCGCCTAGCCGGAGCAGGTCGTTCAACAGAATGTTGCGCGTGTTGTTGACCAGCTTGTTGATCACCGGCACGAGGAACGGGACGTTGAGATTCGGCTCCAGCGAGCGTAGCAGTTTGAATTGCGGGAAAATGAAGGTCGTTTCCAACGGCGCATAAGTGGCCGTGCCGAACGGCAGTCCGCAGAGCGATTGGTTGCGGTAAATCCAAGGCGCGAGCGTCACGGCCCACACGGTGAAGGTCAGCACACACAACCAGACCCGGCGCGACCCGCCGAAAATGGCGAGGAAGATCAGCACCGGCACGATCAGGCTCGCAACCGAATACCGGGTCAGTCCGCCCAATCCCGTGACCAGCCCCGCCAGCGCCGCGAGCAGCGGCACGAAGGCCGGCCCGCGTTTGGGCGCGCGGACTTCCTCGTCCAACACGACCACCGTCCACACCAGCCCGAGAAAAATCACGAACAACAGCATCGTCGAGAGGCCGGAAACGCTGAAGCGCCAGATTTGTTCGCACCCGATCCAGAGCGCGGTCGCCAGCCAGGCCACCGGTTTGTCAAACATCCGGCGGGCGAGCAGAAAAATTAGGATGGCCGTCATCACCAGGAACAATTGGTTGAAAAGCCCGATGAGAAAATCCGGCTGATAGCGCACAAAGCGACCATCGCTGTTCCAAAACGGTTTGGTGCTGTCGTGTTTGTAATGCATCGGCAAAACCTTCATCGCCCCGGCGAGCGCGAGCGGATACAGCGGCGCGTTGGCGAGATCGGGATGCCGGCCCTTGAGCCGGGCGGGGTCGGAGTCGGCGGAAGCCGCCGCCTCGTTGCCGCCGGCTGCGCGTTCTTTCAACAGGCGGATGCTGGCGGGCCGGATGCAATACGTGGTGAAGCCCTTGCCCTCCGAAATGTTGCGCGCCAGTTGTGCGGCGTCCATTGCCTCGGGCGCGGAGAAGTTGCGGAAGTTGCGCCAGTTGTAGCCGACGGCCAGACCCACCAGTGCGAGGACGATCAGGGCGCGGCGGATGTATTTGAAGCCTGGACCGACTTCCAGTTTGTGAATCAGTTCTTGAACGGCCATGATTAAAATCCCTCGAGGTGATACGTGTGCAGTTTGCGATGGAACGTGCGCCGGCTCATGCCGATCTTCTTCGCCGCCAGCGTGCGGTTTCCGTTGGTGTCTTTCAAGGCGCGGATGATCAATTGTTTCTCCGCCTCCTTCACCGTCAAGTCATTCTTGAGCAGCGCGCGCCCCGGATCCGCGGCGGCGGCGGTGGCGGCGCGCACCGAGGGCGGCAGATCGCGCGCAGTGATGCGCTCGCCGCGGCACAACACCACGGCGTGTTCCATGGCGGTGCGCAGCTCGCGCACGTTGCCCGGCCACGCGTAATTCATCAACAATTCCATCGCGTCCACCGTGAAGTCCTTGACCGGCTTGCGGTTTTCCGTCGCGAATTCCTTCAGAAACGCCTGCGCCAGCAATGGCACGTCGCCCGTCCGCTCGCGCAACGAGGGCAACATGATCTCCACCACGCGCAACCGGAAAAATAAATCCTCGCGAAACTTTCCCGCCTTCACGAGCTCTTCGAGATGCTTGTTCGTCGCGGCGATCAACCGCACATCCGCGCTCACCGTCCGGTTCGAGCCGACGCGCTCGAACGTCCGCTCGCCCAGAAACCGCAGCAGCTTGATTTGGAGATACGCATCAATCTCGCCGATCTCGTCCAGAAACAACGTGCCGCCCTGCGCCTGCTCGAAGCGCCCGATGCGCCGCTCGTGCGCGCCGGTGAACGCGCCCTTCTCGTGCCCGAACAATTCGCTCTCGAGCAATGTCGGCGCGAGCGCGGCGCAATGCACCGTCACCAGCGGCGCTTTTGCGCGCGGGCTGAGTTGGTGAATCGCCTTCGCGATGAGTTCCTTGCCGGTGCCGCTCTCACCGAGCAAGAGCACCGTGGCGGAACTGGGCGCCACTTGCTGGACGATCTCGGTGACTTCGCGCATTGCCGCCGATTCGCCGATCACGTTCTTCACGGCGAACTTCGTGTCGAGCTGTTGCCGCAACGCGACGTTCTCGGCTTCGAGATTCGTCTGGCGCAACGCGCGCGCGATGCGCATCTCCAGTTCCTCGATCTGCAAACGCCCCTTCGCGATGTAGTCATCCGCGCCGCGCTTCATCGCTTCCACGGCGAGTTCCTCCGAACCGTAAGCCGTCATCAGAATGCAGATCGGCGGTTTGGGCAGGGACTTCGCGCGCGCAATAAGCTTCATGCCGTCTTCATTCGGCAGGCGGAAATCCGTGAGCAAGACATCGAACGATTCGCGCTCCAAAAGTTCCGTGGCCGTCTTGGCGTCCTCGGCCAGGTAAACGTCGTAACGATCCTCCAGCGCCGCGCGCAGTCCTTCGCGCGTGTTTTTTTCGTCGTCAACGATGAGCAGGGTGCGGGGATTCATCTCGGGATTTATGATTTATGATTCACGATTGATGATTGCCAGCGACGCGGAAGCGAGCCGTCCAGTTTCCAAATCGTAAATCGTAAATCGTAAATCATAAATCCGATCACGCCGCCGGCGCTTCGAGCAACTTCGGCCTGCGTTCATGCAGCGGCAGCCAGAGCCGAAACGTCGTGCCCTTGCCGACGTGGCTTTCCAGTTCGATGCGCCCGCCGTGCGCGCGCACGATGCGTTGCACGATCATCAAGCCGAGGCCGCTGCCTTTTTTCTTGGTCGTATAAAACGGCTCGAAGATGCGATTGATCTGTTCCTGCGGAATGCCGCCGCCGGTGTCCGCCACGCTCACCCACACGCCGTCCGCACTTTCGCCGGACTGAAGCGTGAGCGTGCCGCCCTTGGTCATGGCGTGCGAGGCGTTCTTGATCAGGTTCACCAGCGCCTGCTGAATCTGGTTGGCGTCAATCGGCGCAGGCAAAAGTTCGCGGGCCAGTTTGGTTTTCAACGTGATTCCTCTATCCGCAAGTTCTGGACGCAAAAGTTCGAGCGTCTTGCGCGCCACTTCATTCAGCGAATCCGGCTTGAGTTTTGGCGGCACGGGGCGCAACGCCTGGAGAAATTGCGTGATGATGTAGTCGAGGCGGGAGATTTCGCCCTTGGCCACGCTGAGATAGCCTTCGAGTTTGCGAACCGTGTCCGCATCGGCACGTCGAGCGTCGAGAGCCGAGAGTCGAGAGCCGGACGTGCGCCCGTGGTTTTGCTCTCGACCCTCGACTCTCGGCCCTCGACTCAGCTTCTTCACCTCGCGCTCCATGAGTTGCAAATGAATGTGCAGCGCGTTGAGCGGGTTGCCGATTTCGTGCGCCACGCTCGCGGCGAGCAGCGTGAGCGCCTGCAAGCGCTCGCTCTCGATGGCTTGGAAAGTTTTCTGCCGCGCCTCGGTGGCGTCGTGCAAAATCAGCGCCACGCCGGAACTGCCCGCGGCCTCGCCATCGAGCGGCGCGGCGTAGAGCCGGATGAAGCGCGGGCGCGGGTAGCTGACTTCAAACTCATGCCGCACGAAACGTTTGCCGCCTTCGGCATCCATCCGGGCAAGTTGCGCCCAGTCCAGTTCGGGCAGGATTTCGGAAAGATGTTGCCCTTCCTCAATCGCCGGCAGTCCGAGCAGGCGCGTGACGGCTTGATTGAAATAAACCGCGTAGCCACGCGCATCCACGACGAGCACGCCGTCTTCGATCGTGTTGAAAAGCGTTTCGAGAAAGCTGCGTTCGCGCGCGAGGCGTTGCACGACGGTTTGCAGGCCTTCGTTGTCGAGTCGCGTGATGCGACCGAGCACTTTATCGAGGAAACTGGACTTCGGGGCGGGCATGGAAACTAAAACCAATTTCGCTTCTTCAAATACCAGTAAGTCGCCAGTGTCGTGAACGCCGTCAGCCCGAACGCGAACGCGTAGCCATGCACCCAGTCCAGTTCGTACATGTCGTGTTTGAAATTCATGCCGTACCAACTGGCGATGATGGTGGCGGGCGTGGACAGAATGGTGATCAGCGTGAGCGCCTTCACAACTTCGCCGGTGCGGTTCGAGGACATGCTGAGATAAACCTGCAAAATCCCGGTGAGCGAATCGGCGTAGCTTTGCGCGAGTTCGGAGATGTGATAGAGCGCATCATACACGTCGCGGTAATACGGCACGAGATGGGCGCGGATGAGTTTGAATTCGCCCTTGGCAAATCGCGCGAGCACTTCGCGCTGCGGCCCGATGATCTGGCGCAGGTGCATCACTTCCTTTTTCACCTGCAAAATCTTGTTCAACGTTTCGTGCGTGGGATGCTGCAACGCGCGGTGTTCGACTTCGGAAATTTCCACCGCCAGTTCATCGAGCGCGGGCTTGTAGCTGTCCACGATGGAATCGAGCAGCGTGTGGGCGACGCGGTCCGGCGCGCGGGCGATGTGCATCGTGCCCTTGATCGCCTGTTCTTCCGTCTGGGTCACGCTGCGCAACGGGCCGTTGTGATAGGTCACCAGAAAATTCTTGCCGAGAAAAAAATCCAGCTCGCTCGTGCCGAATACGCAATCCTTCCGGCTGTAATCCACCGCGTGAATCACCATGAACAGATATGGCGCGAACTGATCCTCCTCCTTCGGCTGATACTCCTCGACCTTGGGGGAGGAGCTGACGCCGACGCAGTCCTCAATCGAAAGCGGATGGAAATGGAACAAGTCCTCCAGCACGAATTTGGTTTCCGCCGCCGTGGGATTTTCGAGGTCAATCCAGAGGAACAGATTGGTGTCAACAAGCAGCGTCGGCATCAGGAACGTCTCAATGTCCCGACTGTGCAACCGGCCTTGCGTAGTGAACGCCAGGGATCGAATCATAGTCAGCTCAATTTGGCTCAGTTGCCAGCCGCCCGCCAACCGTGTCGGTGACAACCTGGCACATAGCTTAGGCGACTTGGGGTTCAACGCAAGGCTTGAACAAAGGCGATTTTGCACCATCCAAGTCCCGGCGCGCGCCCGTCCCGGGCGCAGCGGGTCGGAATGTGCGCTGACTACGAATTACCGGGCGTTCTCTCCGTTGCCAATCCGC
>SCTL01000882.1 GCA_004297495.1 Verrucomicrobiota bacterium | reverse complement strand
GGCGAAACCGCGATGCAGTTCACGTTGGTCATGATATCGTCCGCCGCGGGATTGCCGGACGTTTCACGCCAGATTGCCGTGGTGTCTTTGATTTTCACGCCGGTTGGATCCAAAATGATCACCGCAGGTGTGGCCCCACCGCCCACATCGCGCCGCTGGCTCAAATAAAAATAACCGTTGGTGCCGATGTCGAAATCATGTTCGGCTCCGCCCACCACCAGGTAGGAACCAAGACAGGTGGGATACGTTTGGTTGGTAAGCGGCCCGCTGTTGATGTCATAACGCCACAGCGAGGCTTTGTTCGTCGCTTGCGACAGTGGTGCATTGGTCGCGAAGTCTTCGTCAATCGTATAGACCTTGAGATTTCCTCCGCCCAAAGAACCGGTAGTTTTGACTTTCATGATGCTGCCGTGGTTAGTCGGCGGCAAGATGGTGCTCGGCCCGTTCGTGTAATCGAGCACCCACTGTCCGTTTTGAAGATTCCCGTCAATCCGGGTCAACGAACTGCCCGCATCGGCAAAGTCTCCGATGTAAACATTGTCGTCCTGGCCTGACGAAAGGCGGAACGGACTATTGGCGCTCACCACGAAGGGCAGGCCCGCCGTTTGAGCGTTGGTACCATAACCGTTCGGTGAATCCGTAAAATCTGATTTAAGGGTGTAAAGTCCGCGCCCGACCGCGCGGGACAAGACGCTGTTGCTCGCCGGAGTACTGTTGGCGACGTAAATCCGGCCAAAGAACGGGCTGGCGGGATTCCGATTCACCGCGAGACCCCGGGGCGTTGGGAATCGGGCGATGATTGGATCGGTGCTGATCTGGATTTTGCCCGCGACGTATGGCGACGTGGCGGTCTTGTAACCAGCGCCGGCGTTGCGCGTCACCTGCACAGAGTAAGTTCCCGACGCACTGACATTGGTGGCGTAGCTTCCGGCCGCCTTCGGCCCCAGCACATTGGTGATGCCATTGTGAATGATGCTCACGTTGTCGTTGGTCTCGTTCACCGTGAAATAGACTATGCCGGTGAAGTTGGACAACTCCGTCGCATAGGGAGTGGCCAAGGCCGTGGTGGCGATCGCGCCAACCAGGACGGCTGACAGGACAATGGCTCGCCGAATCTCGTGGAAAGAATTCATTGGGGTGGTCTTCTGCTTCATACTTTTAGTGGGTTGACTTTAACTGCAACTGCAACAAACAAACTGCAAAATGCCAAGGGTGTACCTGGCGCTAACTGGTTCTGCGTTCTTTCCTAAGCCCGAGTCCGGGTTTGTGCAAGAAGAAAATCACTTTGGAGCAGACGGCGGCGGGCGATATGAATTAGGAACGAATATACTCCAAGCTTGTGTTCTCGCGAAATGCTGATGGCGAATCCGGTCATCTTCGCCGATCAAGATCACTTCGCCACAACTGAAGGAAACGAGCGCCAGCAGGACTGACAGTTCAGAATAACTTCCCAAGCCGGTGAATCACCAATCCCGTATTCTCAAACCACCAGCCGAGCATCGTGCTCAAATCCACCCGGGCCGTGAGCAGCGGCAGGCCCACGAGCAACACGAGGATGTTTCCCAGAAAAATCACCACTGCGGAAAACAACCAGCCCTGGCTCGTGATGTCGCTCTGTTGCGTCTTCAACACGTGTGCCGTCAGCGTGACATGAAATGCGTACGCCGCGCCCACGAGCAGGTGAAACCAGACGAAAAAATTCTTCCAGCCCCAGATCAAATGTCCCGCGCCGAACACTGCCACTACAATCACGGCATACAGCGGGAAAAAATACGGCGAGAGCGCGATCAGAAAATTCGTCTTGTCCACGATCACGTGACCGCCCTGCGCCGTGGCCTTGAATTTTTTCACCGAGCCGCCGAAGAGCCAGACCCACAGCGCGTGCGTGAGTTCATGCCCAAAGACGTAAATCCACATCGGCTTGGGCAGCAGCAGATAGATTACGACCCAGCAGGTTGCGCCCGCGGCGA
>SCTL01000881.1 GCA_004297495.1 Verrucomicrobiota bacterium | reverse complement strand
AACAACTGCGCGCGGCACGTCACCGAAGCGATTCAAAGCGTGCCGGGCGTGCGTAGCGCGTCCGTGTCGTTGGAAGCGGGCCGCGCATCGGTGCGATGGGAGAACGTCGCTCCCGAAGTGTCCGCCGTCCTCTCTGCGATCAAAGCCGCCGGATTCGAAGCGAAACCAATTGATGCCGCTGCCCACGATCATGGCGAACGACGAAAATCCGGCTGGCAGTTGAATTTGTGGATTGGCGTCGCGGGCACGGTGCCGTTGATGCTGGGCGAGTGGGTTTTCAATTGCGAGACGAGCGGCTGGTTCGCGTGGTTTTCATTCGCGCTTGCGGCAGTGGTTCAAGTTCTTGCCGGCGCGCAGTTCTATCGTGGCGCGTGGCGGCAACTCAAAATCGGCAGCTCGAACATGGACACGCTCGTCGCGCTCGGCTCGACGACGGCGTTCGGCTACAGCGCATGGGCGTTGTTGAGCGACCACGGCGGGCATCTCTATTTCATGGAAGCCGCCGCGATCATCACGCTTATCAGCGTCGGTCACTGGATCGAAGCGCGCGTCAGCACGAAAGCATCACAGGCGTTGAGTTCATTGCTGCAACTCGCGCCACAAACCGCGCGGCGAATCAAATCCGGTAGGGACGCGTTCCACCGCGTCCCAAACTTTCTTAACCCGTTTGAAAAAATCAGGGACGCGGTGGAACGCGTCCCTACCAATGCCACGGAAGTTGAAACCGAAGTTCCCGTCGCCGAATTGCAACCGGGCGATCTCGTCGCACTGCGTCCCGGCGATCGCGTGCCCGTGGACGGCGTCGTGACTGAAGGCGATTCCGCCGTGGATGAATCCATGCTCACCGGGGAATCCATCCCAGTGGACAAAACCCAAAACGCCGAACTCTACGCCGGCACGGTGAATCTGAACGGGCGTCTAGTCATGCGCGTGACCGCCACGGGTGAAGCCACGGCGCTCGCGCACATCATCGCCGCCGTGCAACGCGCGCAAACCAGCCGCGCGAACATTCAGCGGATTGGCGATCAAGTGAGTTCGGTTTTCGTGCCGGTGGTTGTGGCGCTCGCAGTTACGGCGGGACTGTGGTGGGGACTTGCGCCGGAGTCGGCGAATCGCGTGCACGACTGGCTCGGACAATTTCTCTGGCACGCCCACGCGCCGGAAGGAATTGCGTCGGCGTTCATCATCGCAGCGGCGGTGCTCATCATCGCATGTCCGTGCGCGATGGGCCTGGCCACGCCCGCCGCCATCATGGCGAGCGCGAATGCCGCGGCACGGCGCGGCATTTTGATTCGCGATGGTGTGGCGCTGGAAAAAGCCGGCAACGTGACGGCGGTGATTTTTGATAAAACTGGAACGCTCACCATCGGGAAGCCGGAAGCTGCCGGGAGTATCGAATTAAAATCCGGTAGGGACGCTTTCCACAGCGTCCCACTCGCTTCGGAGAAAATTGGGGACGCGGTGGAACGCGTCCCTACCACTTTGCAAATTGCCGCCGCACTGGCGCACCATTCCACGCATCCGATCAGTCAGGCGATTGCAAAATTTTCCAGCACGACCCTGAACATAAAGGATTGGAAAGAAATTCGCGGCGCAGGCGTCGAGGCGAACATTCAACATTCAACATTCAACATTCAACGCCCAACGCAGACCGCCCGCCTCGGTTCGATGCGATGGCTGCGGGAGTGCGGCGTGAATCTGACGGAGGGCGATGCGTTCGTGAAAGAATGGTCTGCGCAAGGCGCGACGATTGTTGGTCTGACTCTGGACGATTCGCTCGCCGGACTGTTCGCGGTGCGGGACACGCTCAAGCCCGGCGCGGCGAAGGTGGTTCAGCAACTGATGGAGCAAGGCTTGCGCGTTCATCTGCTCACCGGCGACAACGCGTTGACAGCGGCGAGCATCGCGAAACAAGTCGGCATAGCGCCGGAAAATGTTTCCGCCGAAGTCCGGCCTGAGCAAAAGGCTGAGTTCGTGAAACAGCTTCAAGCGCGTGGCGAGCGCGTGGCCTTCGTGGGCGACGGCATCAATGACGCGCCCGCACTCACGCAAGCCGATCTCGGCATCGCGGTCGGGCGCGCGAGCGACGTGGCGCGCGAGGCGGCGGATATCATTCTGTTGCGTTCGGAAATCGAAGCCGTGCCCGAAGCGCTCGGACTGGCGCGCGCCACGTTGCGCACGATCAAACAGAATTTGTTCTGGGCCTTCTTCTACAACGCGCTCGGCGTGCCGTTGGCGGCGCTGGGTTTCATGAGCCCAGTGCTCTGCGCCGCCGCGATGGGCTTTTCGGATTTGATCGTGATCGGCAACGCGCTGCGCCTGTTACGTTGGCGGAAGTGAACCCACTCATCGCCAAAGCGGGATTGACTTGCCCGCGTTCTGGTGTTGAGATGCGTCTGAGTCGGCAATGGGTATGAAAAAAATCTCTCTTCTGCTTTTGGGTTTCCTCGCGGGTTTGTCTTTCGCCAACCTCCACGCCGAAACCGCGCAGGCGCGACTGTTCTGTTATTCCGTCCGCGTGCATGGCGCAACGGGCACGGGCGGCGCGACGCTGGATTTGACCACCTCGCCAAACATCATCAACGACGAACTCGCGCCGTACTTCTCCACCCGCACGCACTACTGCGCTTTCGTTCTCGACGACGGCTCCTTCCCCATCGAAGGCACAATGTATCTGGACGCTCCCCTGGGATTGGACGCCAATGACGACGGCTTCGACGATTTCTTCGACACGACTCGCGGTGTCGCGATCACCTCGACTGCCGGCACGTTCAACACCGGCTTCTCGACGGGTACCGTCACGGCGCAATGGATTCGCAGCGCGGGTTCCAAGAACGGAACCTGCGTGCTCTCGCTGACGGACAACTCGTTTGGCTATCTCGGCACGTTCAATCACAGCTTCGAGATTCTCGAATACAAAGGCGTGCTCACTTACACGCCCGCCGCGACCAACGTGACGGGTTCGCTGTCCTTGACCCGGGCCGGGAGCGCGTTGGAAACTTTGGCCGGGCCGGCCCAGTTCAACAAATCGCCCACGATCCCCGCCGATGAACTCGAATTGCAGGCCGGCGGCTGGACGAATGCCGCCTCGCAAGCGCTCACGTTTGTCGTCGCCACCGTGGATCGTGACCTCATCCGGCAGACGAATTATTACGGCGTCGTGCTCTTCGACGATGGCGAACCGGCCACGGCGGACGCGGATTATTCCCTGTGGGTGCTGTCCCTTGACGACGCCAATGACAGTGATCACGACGGCGTCCCGAACTTCAGCGACGCGCCCGCCGGCGGCGCGGCCCGCAAACCGGTG
>SCTL01000880.1 GCA_004297495.1 Verrucomicrobiota bacterium | reverse complement strand
CGCAGCCGTGATGTCCTGCGCCTGTCTCGTGTTCAGAGCGAGCGGCTTCTCGCAAAAAATATGTTTACCTGCTTGCGCCGCAGCCAGAGCGATCTCGGCTTGAAGAGAAGGCGGCACGGCAAGAGCAAGGGCGTGAATATTCGAATCGTCAACCACCTCGCGCCAATTGCTCGTTGCTTTTGGGATGTTTGCTTTCTTTGCGGCTTCCTGCGCGTGCTCCAATCGGCTGGCGCAAATTGCGCCCACTTCGCAACGCGGCGATTCGCGAAACGCCGGCACATGAACTTGCTGGCCGAATCCCGCGCCTACGATGCCGATGATGACTTTCTCCTGCATGTGTCGCTCACGGAGGCGGCGTCAATCACGCCTTGAAGAAATTCCACATGTCATAGACAGGCTTGCCGCGCAAATCCGCCTTGGCATAAGCCGAGTGCGGCGTGCAAAGAATGAGCACGTCGCTACGGCGCACCACTTCGTTCAGCGGCAGCAACGCCTTGTCGGTCGTCACGAATGGGTCGGTGGTCAACACTTCCTTCGCGTGTAGCGTGAGAAGTTTTTTCAGTTTGTAGCTCAGCGAAGAGCGCCCGTCGTCGCTGTCGGCTTTGAATGCCATGCCGAGCAGTCCGACGGTCATTTTCTTGAGCGGATATTTTTCTTTCAAGCACGAGACGATGTAGGCGGGCATGCCTTCGTTCACTTGAATGGCTGAGAGCGCGAGCGCGAGTTTGTTTTCAGCGAAGGCGACGAGTTGCAGCGTGTCCTTGTAAAGACACGGGCCGGCGGCGAAGCCAGCGCCGGGCAGGTCGCGCATCCGGGGATAATCCTCCATGAGCCGTTCGCGAATGCGCGCGTAACTCAGGCCGGCGGCATCAGCGAGCATGTAGAACTGGTTCGCCGTGGCGAATTGCATGTAGCGATAGGTGTTGCAGAAAAGTTTCGCGAACTCCGCTTCCATTGGTTTCATGCGAACGGTCTTTTGCGCGACCTTGCTGAAAAGACGAACGGCGGATTCTTCGGCGGCGGGTGTCGTGCCGCTGACCATTTGCACGAGCGACTGGATTTCCTTGATCGCCCGGCCTTGCACGACACGTTCGGGGCAGAATGCGACCAGACATTTCTTCCCGCAATCTTTCAGATAGTCGGCGAGAAAATCCGTCGCACCGGGAAAAACCGTGGAACGGAGAATGATCGTCTGCTCGTCCGACAAGTGCGGCAACAAGGCATCCATACACTCCGTCAGCACGCGGAGGACGGGATTATGAAACTCGTCCACTGGCGTGCCGATGGTCAGGACAACGTAAGGGATGCCGCGAATATCCGCCGCGTTGTTGGAAAAGCCGAGCATCCCGGCGGCGAGAACTTCTTGAAGCAGCGGCTCTCCGCCCTCTTCGAGGAACGGCAGTTTGCCTTTGGACAAAGTGTCCGTGGCGCTTTTGCTGATGTCGTAGATGAGCGTGCGAAAACCTTTTTTGGCCAGCACGATTGAAAGCGGCGCGCCGACGTGACCGGCCCCGCCAACGACCACGATGTCGTGTTTCGACTTGGGGGTTTTGCTTTTGGAAGACTTGGAGGGGCTCGACATAATTCAAAGTTTCAATTTGCCCTGCATGACGGCAGCGAACAGCAACGCCCGGTTGAGTGCGCTGCAAAAGTCCTTTTCACGGACGAGATCGTGGATGCCGCCGCGATAAATCACTGTCTCGATTCCTTGTTCGGGCTTGTAAGCGGGATTGCAAGTAGGCACGGCGTTCCCGGCAAAAAATCCCCACATGCGATTTCCAAGGCGGCCAGTGTCCGGAGAAAAATCCCCGAGCAATTCAAATTTTTCCGCCTCGTAGCCGGTTTCCTCGAACAGTTCCATGCGCGCGGCTTCTTCCGGCGTCTGACCGGGGTCAACGTGGCCGCTGGGAATTTCTAGCGTGGTTTGCCAAACCGTCGGACGAAACTGGCGGACCAGGAGAAATTCTCCCCGAGAATTCACCGCGACGATACCCACGTAGTCGTGCGTCTTGAGCGAAAAGTGCGGATCGGCGTAGCCGGGCGGACGCCGGGCCACGACTTGAAACCACTTCGTGTCCAGCACGATTTCGTCTTCGGGTGCGCCGAGGGCCATAATGAAGCGGCGCAAACCCTAAAGGCGGGCGGGGCTGTTTTCAACTTCTAACTTCGGCTTACGACCGTCGCCAACGACCACGAACTTAAAAATCAGTGTCGCCAACCCAGCCGCGAAAAAAATGATTCCCAAAGATGCCAGCCGGTCACTAATCGCGGTCAGCCAGCCCGCTTCGCGCGGCGCTTGAAAGGCGAACCAGCCGCTCCCGCTCGCGTGCTTGGCGACGATTTTGAAATCTCCCGCCGGCGATTTGACGCGAACAATCTGCCATTGCTCACCCGATGGCCGGTGCGGACGGACTGTCGTTTCCTTGCCAGAACTCACGTCAACCACGCTCAAGGATTCGCCGGGCTGACCCAAGTCTCCGGCAACAACCCTGAACTCCAGGAAGGGAAACTTCGTCTTCCCAATGGGCAGGCTTTCAAAGGAACTTTTTTCTTGGCTGCTCGCTGACACAGAAGAATACCAAACGACTTCGCCGGGAATTTTCGGGTGAATCTCCGCGCTGCCGTTGGTCGTAAAACCTTCGGCGGCTTTTGGCGTCACGACCAACGGATCGCGGACACACGACGGCAGCAAGGAGCGAATGTGCGGCGCGTTGACCATGTTGATGAACGCCTGCGGATGATCCTGCGGCTCATTTCCGCCGGCAAAGCGCGCGTGATGTTCCTTGGTGTTGCTTTCGAGAAATCGCTTTTCACCGGTCGCCAGGTAAGCGCGCGCCTTTATCATTTGAACGTGAAAGTTCAATTTACGAACCGGCAAGTCCACGCTCAGAGCGCGCCAACTCAGCAGCAACAGCCCAGACGCGCAACCGGCCAGCCACAATCCGACGGCGACGCGGAAATACCGGCGCATCGGCACTTTCTCCGCGTGGCGGGAGACCAGCAGAATGAGGCTGAGCGCATTTGCCATCATCGAGAAACTGGTGGCGTCCATGTGCCGCCACGGCGGAAACGGATCACCGCTGCCGCCGCGTGTGTAGGCCGAACCCGCCGCCAGCAGTCCGGCCCAACCGCCGATGGTCAATGCCAGTTCCTCGGCTTTCATTTCCGCGGCGCGATTCCGTAAGTACACCCAAGCGAGCAAGCAGATGGGAAACAGGTTGAAGAGCGCGTATGGCCGAACCACGATCCACGGCCAGGCGAGATATTGCCCAAGCGACGAGAGAAACTGTCCGGCGGAATGAGCTTTCAACGCTTCGTGATAGGAAACTTTCACGCCGATGGAGAGGCCGAATCCCGTGATGACCAACCCCACTACCAGTGTCGGCCATTGTTGTTTCCACGCGGAAGGTTTTTTCAACAGCCGCAGCCCCACGAGTCCGCACACCGCCGCAGTCGCCAGCGGGCCGGCGCCCATCGTGAACAAACCGCACACTCCCACAATCAATCCACACCACCACGGCCAACTGCCGCATCGTTGAAAACCAAGCAGCCAGATGGTGAGCAATCCCGCGAGGAACAGGAAATACGCTTGTGAGTGAAATCCGGCGACGGTGTTCTCCCACGCGAACGGCAGGACGAGCAACGACACCACGAGCAGTGAGATCAACGGCCAGAACTGTCGTCCGAGCAATCGTGCGAGCAGGCAGCCGAACGCGGTCAGGCCACCCGAATAAATGAACGCATTCAAGACGGCTTGCACCTGATTGTTCCATTGGCCGTCCAAGAGCAGGAGCGCGAGGTCGTAGATGCGCGTGAAAAAAATCCGATGCTCATTATGCGGGCTGAACATCGCCGACCAGGTAAGTTTGCCCTCGAAGTAGGGGGAGAAAACCGTGCGCGTATCTTCCCAGGAATCCCAGAACGGCAGCGGCGTGGAGAAGGCGTCAATCAACCACAGCCGCGCGCCCACGCCCGCGAGCAGCAGGCCCACAATCCACAGCCATTCGCTGCGCTGAGATTGTGGCTGCTCCGTGACTCGGTTGTCGCTTGTCATCGAAAAACTCCGCAGGCCGTGCCCGGGAGAGCGCAAAGGGAACGGACATCACGATTGAAAGTCAAGCGAGCCAGTGTGGCAAACCGTTGTCTCCGCGTTCAAGGATCAGGTATTCCGTCCTGCACCCGCTGCAAGTCGGGGAGTTGCGCTGACGTTGCGGTTTGCGGTCGGTTAATGAATTTCAGGTAACCCGCCTTCCATCGCCAAAGTTCCACGTGCCCGTCGGCGAATGCCATCACGCCGCCGTTGTTGTGCCGGCTCGCAGGAAGATTCAACCATTCAGTGCTCGGCGGCGCATAGATCGGAAACATCCCGTCCTCAATGCTCTCCTCGTTCTCGTCCACGAACGTCAGAATCTTCGAGGGCTTTGAAAGTTCGGTAAACTTGCGCTTATCTCTCTGCGGTGAGCCACTGGTCTCGGTCGGCCCGACGTAACCATCCAACGCATAGCTCCGAAAACGAGTGGTCGAACCATCGGTCGCCAGCGACTTGTCCGCCGGGCAGTGGTAAACCGGAACGGACGGCGTGTATTGAAACATTACGCCGCGTTGAATGTTGCTGGAAGTGACTTCCCGCGCATTGCCCACCACCCAGCAACCCGCCGGGCTGCCGGCAGAATTTCCCGTGTTATGATCCCACGCGTTCGGCGGCATCCGGTCTTCATTGTCCGACAGATACATCGTCCAACCGGTTTGCAGTTGCTTGAGGTTATTCCGGCAGGCCGTCGTGTAGGCGCTGCCTTTCGCTTTGCTCAACGCGGGCAGAAGCATGCTCGCCAGAATGGCGATGATGGCGATGACCACGAGAAGCTCGATCAACGTGAAGGCCGCGCGCGAACGCGAATCACCCTTGCTGCTTTCTGCGCCTTGAATCCGGGGTCGCGTTTTCATGAGGCCTCTCTGGCTCGACGGAAAAAGTGAACACCCGTCACCGTTTGAAGTCAAGCAGGGCAAACTCCGACGGGAGCGCGGCTGTGCGCTAAGCGTCAGCCGCAGCGGGGTGCAAGTGCTGCGGCTGGTGCGCGACACAGCCGCGCTCCGGGTAAACGCGGAACTCCGAACCAGCCGCGCCATTTTCTTATTTCGCTTTGGGTTGAAACCTGAACACTATCGGCATGAGTCAATCTGGCAAAAACCCGGCGGGCTGCCGGCAAACCTGGCGCGAGTTCGGTCTGTGCGCGCTCCTGCTGCTCGTCGTGCTCGTGGTTCTTTTTCGCGACGGTTTCCCCGCGGACAGAACCGTCTTCGCCAACGACGGGCCGCTCGGATTGATCAGCTCCGCGTGGGCGCGCGTGCCGGCGGCGTTCACCGGCGTCTGGCAGGACACCAACTGGCTCGGCAACGGCGGCGGCATCGCGCAACCCAACATCAACGGTCTGCTTGAAACCCTCGTCAGCCCGCTGGTCTATTCCAAAATCTTCGCGCTGTTCACCATTTTCTTCCTCGGGCTCGGCGCGTGGTTTTGTTTCAAGCAATGGAAGTTCCCGGCGCCGGTTTGCGTCCTCGGTGGTCTGGCGGCGGCGTTGAATGGAGATTTCTTCGCCAACTCTTGCTGGGGCGTCGGCACGCAGCAGATTTGTTTCGGCCTCAACTTCGTCGCGCTCGGTTTGCTGGCGGACGAATCGTCGTCGAAACGCTGGGTGCGCGTGGTGCTCGCCGGATTCGCCGTCGGTCTGGGTGTGTCCGAGGGTTTTGATAACGGCGCGCTCTTCAGTCTCGTGGTCGCCGCGTATGTGATTTA
>SCTL01000879.1 GCA_004297495.1 Verrucomicrobiota bacterium | reverse complement strand
CAGCATGTTCGTCACGAACGTGGATGAGCATTGCCTCCTGCTCGTGATCTTCAAAGCCCAAGTCGGCGTCGGTGTGGTGAAATACTATGCCGCCACCGCCCGCGAACAGATCGCCGCGCAACTCGTCACGGCGCAGGAACGCGATCCCGAAGGCGGCCTCGATCTCTCCGTCCTCAACGTGGCCGACACCAGCGCCTTCTTCAAACGCCGGGAATAAACCGCGCAGCCAACTCGATTTGGTAGGGACGATTTCCACATCGTCCCATTTTTGTTTTTGAAGCCCTGAAAGTTTTGAGAGCCGAATCTTCTTCACTCAACATTGAAACGAGTCGGATGGACTATTATCTGATCAACAAGCATTGGCGGGAAATAGAACCAACCAAGAGCCGTAAGTCGAACCTTCTGCCGACCGGCGCGTGAAATGTAGTCTTCTGCGCAAAGCGCGGGAAACCAAGTGTCCCGATTGTCGCTCCCGCCAAGATTGTGACCGATGTAACCTCCGTGCCATGACAGAAGAGCGTAACTCGCGAAGTAAACTCCGGTGCAAGCTAACAACACAAGGCGACGCTTGCGTGATCTCTCGTCAGTTTGTGTCTCTGCCTTGGAAGCCTGTGTGCAACGAGTAGCGGTCGAGCGTCGAAAAAGGCCAAGGAATTTGCGGCTGGCTAGTCTCACGCCTGCGACTTTCCCGCCACCACGCCGTCCTGTCGAGCGAAAATCAGTTCGTGTGTTCTCCCACGATCACCCCCAGCACATTCGCCACGGGACGTTCGTGACCGTCGGTCGGTTGGTTGAGAATTCTATATTCACGCGTCGCTGGATTCCGAATCGCCATCACCGAACTGCCGCCGCCATCCAAATTGAACGCCGTGTGACATCCCAGCCGGAGCAACTCCTGCGCAAGTTCATCGTAACTCATCCCCACCGCCACGCCCGGCTTGCGCCCGTCCACGACGAGCAGGATCAGTTTTGATTTCCTGGCGTCCAGCCCGGCGGCGGTGCGCGGATGGCGTGTCTTGCTCTGATGCGGAATCACCTGACTGTTCTCCACCAACATCGTGTTGCCCGCGATGATTTCCCGGCTGCCCTCGCGCGGTTGCGAAATGTTCTCGATGCTCACCGTGCGATCCTCGTGAACGATCAGCGCCGGACGTTCGTTGGTGCTCGTGGCCCAGGTTCTCCCCTCGCTCATCGCCGGGCCTAACACTTCGGCCCAGACATCAGCGTGATAAGTCGAGTTCGTGCCCTCGGCGTCCTTCACGCCCCGCGCGTGGAAAAAATCTCCGTTCACCACCAGATCAAAACCCTCGCGCGCGGCGATGCGCGTGGGTTGCATGAGTGTGGTCTGCCAATGCCCGTCGCCATCCGGGTCCGTGCCGGCGGGCGACACGCGCAACCGCACCTCGGGATTTGTCAGATCAATTTCCGCGATGAACAATCGTGTCGGCGGATTCGTGCGCGCCTCGAAGCGATACGTGACGCCGTGAAACGGCTGGTTGGTTTCCGAAGTGTCGGCACGGGCAACCACGGTGCAAACGAGGAACAGAGTGCCGATGAAGTATTGGACTAAGGCAGCAGGATTGAGCCGGATCGATTTAGTCCAGATTCCCCTCACCCTGACCCTCTCCCCATCCGATGGGGAGAGGGAACAGCACAGCGCATCGCACGAGTTTTCCGGCGATACCGGTTTCACCACCGACTGAAGACGATTCTCCCTCTCCCCTTCGGAAGGGGAGAGGGCCGAGGCGAGGGGAGCTTCCAACCGCATCATTCGCTAGGACCGCTTCTCGTCCGCATCAATGAAGTCCACGAAGTTTTTGAGGTCATCACGGTGCGCGAGACCGGCCTGTTCCTTGCGCATCTTCAAACGCGCGATGCCGTCGGCGTCGTCCGCCTTGGGATAATCCAGCATTCGCGCGAGCAACGCCGCTTTTTCGGACGCGGGTTTCTTCACGTTATGGCGCACCCAGTCGCAAACTTCGCCGTCGGTGATGGATTTTTTCACGAGTTCAAGCATCTGCTCGTGCGTGACGCCCGCGGCCTTGAGCCAGCCGGCGTCGAAACCTTTCCCGAGATTGGGTTGATAATCCGGATGCAGTTTGCGCGCGAGATGCAGACGGATTTTGTCAATGTAGCGCGGTAGATGCGGCCAGCCGTCCATGGTTTCGCGCGGGCTGCGCGGAAAAATGATATCACTCATGCGCGCATGATTGGCGGCGCGGGCGCGACTGTCAATGGCGGGAGTTTTCCTTTTCGCCCGCTCTGCTATCGTCGCCGCGTGCAGAAGCTTCCGCGTTCGTTTTATGATCGCGACACGATTGTCGTTGCGCGCGAACTGCTGGGCAAACTGCTCGTGCATGTTTCGCGCGGCGTGACGCGCATCGGCCGCATCGTGGAAACGGAAGCATATCTCGGCCCGCACGACTTGGCGTCGCATTCCTCCAAAGGCCGGACTCAGCGGACGGAAATCATGTTTGGCCCGCCGGGTCACGCTTATGTTTATCTCATCTACGGCGTCCATCACTGCATGAACGTCGTGACCGAACGCGCCGGGCACGGCTCCGCAGTGTTGCTGCGTGCTATCGAACCAGTCGCGAACATCAACGGGCGCACTTCCGGTCCGGGCCTACTGTGTCGCGCGATGAAAATTGATCTGCGTCTGAACGGCCACGATTTGTTGGGCGAAGATTTTTTTGTGGCTCGACCGGATCACGAGCCGGTCGTGCGGATCAAGAAACGTCCGCGCGTCGGTGTGGATTACGCCGGCGCATGGGCGCGACGACATCTGCGATTCTATCTCGCGGGCAATCCATTCGTTTCGCGGTTGTAACTTTGCTACGTGGAACTCCCAAAATCAGTCGCGCAGTCGTCGCCTTACGATTCACCAGCGCACAATCTTCAACACCGTTTGCAGAAGCGGAGGCAGCGTTGAACCGTGCGCCCTGCTACCATTGCGCCATGGCCCGATTGATTTTATTCGTCTCGTTTGCTGTTTCGCTGACCTTGGCTTTCGCGGAGCCGATCACTCCGGGCCGCGTCAACGATTTGCCGGCAACGGAACAACCCGCGTGGCAGGCTTACCTCGAGCGTTCACAGGCCAACGCCAAGGCTGATGAAGCCGTCGTGGTTGCCGAAGTGGCCGCCAACAAATTGACCAACGCTCTCCGCGCGCCCAGTGGTGGTGATTTCAAAATGCACACCAAAGCCGGCGCTGCCTGGTTTGCGGGCGACGAAGCGAAGCAGCTCGCCAACGCTGTGCTCTCCTATCAAACGCCGTCGGGCGGCTGGTCCAAACACATCGGCTTCAGCCGAGGTCCGCGCAAGCCGGGGATGCAATGGACTTCGCAGAACGAGCCCGGTCAGCCGGCGCACTACGTCGCCACGTTCGACAACGGCTCGACCACTGAGGAAATGATTTTCCTCGCGAACGTGTGGCGCGCCACGAAGCGCGACGATTGCAAGGCGGCGTTTATCAAGGGACTGAATTTTATTCTCGCGGCGCAATTTCCCAACGGCGGCTGGCCGCAGGTTTATCCGCTGGAGGGCGGGTATCACGACGACATCACGTTCAACGACGACGCCATGACGCACATTCTCGAACTGCTTCACGCCATCACGAGCAATGAGCCGGCTTACGCCTTTCTCGACGAGTCCCAACGTCAGAAAGCCGCCGCTGCGGTTGCGGCGGGAATCCGTTGCGTGCTCAAGATGCAGATCGTGCAGGATGGCAAGCGAACCGTCTGGTGCGCGCAGCATGACGCGCTCACGCTTCGGCCCGCTGCGGCGCGCAAGATGGAGCCGGCCACGTTGAGCGGATTGGAGAGCGCGCACATTTTGAGTTTCCTCATGACGATCACAAATCCCTCGCCGGAAATTGTCGCAGCAGTAGAAGGCGGCCTCACGTGGTTCGAGCGGGCGAAGATCACCGGCCTTCGCAAAT
>SCTL01000080.1 GCA_004297495.1 Verrucomicrobiota bacterium | reverse complement strand
GGTGGACACGGTTCGCACCGCGCGCTTCGGCGAAATCGAGCAACGCTTTTACGCCACGACGCCGAAGGGCAGGGCGCTTTACGACGAATGTCTCGCCGCTGCCGAAAAGATTCGCGAGGCCGAGCCAGATTTGATCAAGCGCGATTACGACGGCTACCGTCGCGCCTACGCGAAATGTTTTGCGGCGTTTCCCAAGACGCTCGCGGGTTTGCTGGAGCAGAAGCTCGTTTACGCGCGCTACTCCGCGACAGCCAAAGGACTGGCGGCAGCGAAGGCAGGCACGATCAAGACGAGCGATCCCGCCGAGTTGGCGCGACTCGGTTGCGTGCGAGCCGAGGGACTGCGCTATGAAGATTTTCTTCCGTTCAGCGCGGCGGGGATATTCGCTTCCAATCTCGGCCAGTACGGCACCAAGTCCACCGCCACCGCCCGGCCCATTTACACGCAGGCCACGTTGGAAGAAATCATGGGCCGGAAGATCGTTGATCCGAATGTCACCTACGCCGGACTAGAGGCGGAATCGCTCGCGCAAGTTCGGACCGAGTTTGCGAAAGCGGGGAGTTGATTCCCGCGAAGGTGTTTCAATGTGATGACCGCGGCGAAAGTTGACAGCGCGGACAATCAAGCGACTGTGGAGTGGTCAGACTGCACGCGAGGTCTGAACCGGAAGGACTGTTGACCATGAATGCCGAAGAAACGGTGAAACTCATCGAGGAAATGATGGACATCAAAATCCAGCAGATTCTCGAATCACAAATGAAACCCACGCCCGAGATCGCGCGCATCCTCTACGAAAAGAAGACCACGGATCGCCGCCGCCTCGAGCAAATTCGGGCGGAGCTGACGCGGCTGATGAGTGGGGAAGCTTCCTGAAAAGAGAGAGGTGATCACTCTCCAAACTTGATTCCCTGCGCCAGCGGAAGCTCAGCGCCGAAATTCACCGTTGCGGTCTGGCGTCGCATATAAACTTTCCAGGAATCGCTGCCGCTCTCGCGACCTCCACCGGTATCCTTCTCGCCACCAAACGCGCCGCCGATCTCCGCGCCGCTCGTGCCGATGTTCACATTGGCGATGCCGCAATCGCTCCCGCGCGCGGACAAAAAGATTTCCGCCTCGCGCGTGTCGTTCGTGAAGATGGCTGAACTGAGTCCTTGCGGAACTTCGTTCTGCCACGCGATCGCGTCGTTGAAGCTTTTGTAGCTGATGACGTAGAGAATCGGCGCGAAAGTTTCCTCGTGGACGATCTTCAGGTCGTGCCGTGCGGCGACGAGGCAGGGACGCACGTAGCAGCCGCCGGGAAATTTCGGCCCGACCAGTTTCTCGCTGCCGAACAGAATCTTACCGCCTTGCTCGCGGACTTTTTCCAAAGCCGCCTGCATGTCGGCCACGGCTTGCTGATTGATCAGCGGCCCCATGAGCGTGCCGGGATTTGACGGATTGCCGATGGGAATCTGCTCGTAAGCCTTGATGAGTTGCTTCACGAGTTTGTCGTGCAGCGATTCGTGAACGATGATTCGCCGCGTGCTCGTGCAGCGCTGCCCCGCCGTGCCGACCGCACCGAAAACAATCGCGCGCAACGCCAGCGCCAAGTCCGCACTGGGCGCGACGATGATGGCGTTGTTGCCGCCGAGTTCGAGAATGGTCCGACCGAACCGGCGGCCAACGGATTCCGCCACGCGCACACCCATCTTGCACGAGCCGGTGGCGGAGATGAGCGGGACGCGTTTGTCGTCGAGCAGTTTTTGCCCGACGGTCGCGCCGTCACCGATGAGCAGCGTGAAGAGCGCGGGATCAACCTCGTTCGCTCGACAAACTTTCTCGGCAATCTTCGTCGTTGCGATGGCGCAGAGCGGCGTGAGACTGGACGGTTTCCAAACGCTCGCATCGCCACACACGGCGGCAAGCGCGCAGTTCCAGGCCCAGACCGCGACGGGAAAATTGAACGCCGTGATCACACCGACGACGCCGAGCGGGTGCCATTGCTCCATCATGCGATGGTCCGGTCGCTCGCTCGCGATGGTGAGTCCATAAAGCTGGCGCGAGAGGCCCGTTGCGAAATCGCAAATATCAATCATCTCCTGCACTTCGCCCTGACCTTCGGCGATGATTTTGCCGGCTTCGAGCGACACGAGCATCCCGAGTTCAGTCTTCGCCTCGCGCAAGGCGTTGCCGAGTTGGCGCACAACTTCGCCGCGCTTCGGAGCGGGAACAGTTTTCCATTTTTCAAATGCCGCCGCCGCGCGTTGCAATGCGCGCTCGTATTCCGGCGGCGTGGCGGTGCGGATTTCGCCAAGCAACGAGCCGTCGTTGGGTGAAAGACTTTGCAGAATTTTTCCCGAGCCGGACCATTCGCCGTCGAACACGCCGGGGTTGACGGCTTTGAGGCCGAGCGCCTTCAGGGTCGCGGCGGCGGAAGCAGCTTTGACTGTTTGCTTGGAAGTTTTCCTGGCCATCGGGTTTCGGGATTGAAAATTATTTACTCAACTTGCCGCACTCGTCGCTCATGATTGCGAGGGAACGTTCGATGATGTCGTCCTGGATGTCGAGCACGGGCCGCAGGCGGATCGAGCGTTCGCCGGAGCGGATGACCAGTAGGCCGAGTTCATAGCAGCCGCGCCAAAAGGCATCGCGCGTGGCGGTGTCCGGCAAATCAAACGCGAGCATCAGCCCGCGCCCGCGCGGTGCGGTGACGATGGAATGTCTGTGCACAAGTTCGCGCAGTCCCGCAAGGAACGTCTCGCCTTGAACGCGCGCGTGTTCGACCAGATTTTCCTGCTCGTAGATTCGCAGGTAATTCGTGGAGCGCACGAAGTCGGTGAAGTTGCCGCCGAAGGTTGAGCTGATGCGGCTGGGGAGGCGGAAACAATTGTCCTTCACCTCGTCGAGGCGCGGTCCGGCCATCGCGCCACAGACCTGGGATTTTTTCCCGAACGCCAGCAGGTCGGGGATGACGCCGAAATGCTCGCAGCACCAGCGTTTGCCGGTGATGCCCATGCCGCATTGTACTTCGTCGAAAATCAGGAGCACATTGTTGTCATCGCAGATTCGCCGGAGCAAATGCAGAAACTCGCCTCGGAAATGGTTGTCACCGCCTTCGCCTTGGATCGGTTCGATGATGACGGCGGCTACGTCATCAGCTTTTTGCGCGAGGACATCGCGGATTTCTTTCTCGGCGACCTTTTCTTTCGCGATCACGTCCGCGAGCCGCTCTTTTTCCGGCAACGCGAAGTTCAGCGCCGGCGTGCTGACGCGCGGCCAGGGAAATTTGGCGAAGTGTTGCGTCTTGCGCGGGTCCGTGTTCGTCAGACTCATTGTGTAGCCGGAGCGACCGTGAAAAGCGTTTTTGAAATGAATGATTTCCGTGCCGCGCTCGCCGAGTCCGGCGGCGAGGTTTTTGCGCACCTTCCAATCCATCGCCGCCTTCAGTGCGTTCTCGACCGCCAGCGCGCCGCCATCGATGAAAAAGTAGCGCGGCATCTGGGGCAGGGCGATGACGCGGGCAAAAGTTTCCACGAACGTGGCGTATTGCGGCGTGTAAACATCGGCGTTCGCCACTTTCACTTTTGCGGCGCGGAGCAGTTCAGCCTGCACGTCCGGGCGATTGAAGTGCGGATGGTTGTAGCCGATGGGTTGCGAGGCGTAGAAACCGTAGAGGTCGATGAACGAGCGCCCGGTCGAAGCGTCCACGAAATTTGAGCCGCGGCTTTGCTCGGCGTCGAACACGAGTTTGAAGCCATCCACGAGAATATGTTTCTCGAGGGCGGCGATAACTGACTGCGGCGGTACGGAATTCATGCGTGCGGACTCGGCTGGTTGGGCCGGGATTGACGAGCGAGCTGTAGCTGCGGTCGCCATAACTGGTTTCTGAATTCACGTTAACGGCGGTGTGAGTCGCCAGCAAGAGAAATGGAGATGACGCACTGCTCCACGAATTCACGCGGGAAACTTTTAGCGGGCGGACTGGCCTGCGCTGTTTTGTTTCAGCGCTGGCTCTTGAGCGAGATCGAAGGAGCGACCGTTGACTTCAGCAGAAGATTTCTCCGCGCGACGTTGGAGCAATTGGTTGTAGCTCGCGAAGGCCAGCAGTGGCCAGGCGTTGCGATACATGTCGTACTTGAGATAGAAAACTTTCGGGAAGCCCGTGCCGGTAATTTCGTCCTCCGTCCACGAGCCGTCCGCGTTTTGCGTGCGGATGAGATACTCGATGCCGCGTTTGAGGCTCGGCAAATCCGGATCGCCAAACGTGCAGAGGCCCATGACGGCCCACGCGGTTTGCGATGCGGTGCTCGGGCCTTGGCCCTTGAAGACGGGATCGTCGTATGTGTTGCAACGCTCGCCCCAGCCGCCGTCGGCGTGCTGCACGCTTTCCAGCCAGCGTTTGCCTTTGAGCAGCCACGGTTGATTCATGTCGAGGCCCAGCGCCCACAGGCCGCGCAAGACCTGCCACGTTCCGTAAATGTAATTCACGCCCCAGCGGCCGTACCACGAGCCGTCCTCTTCCTGTTGCGAGCGGACGTAGTGGAGCGCGTCTTTGATCTGCGGATGATTTTTGTCCCAGCCTTCGTAGCCGAGCAGTTCGAGAATGCGCGCCGTGATGTCCGCGCACTCGGGATCGAGCATCGCGTTGTGATCGGCGAAGGGAACTTTTTCGAGAATGTTCTTCGTGCAATCCTTGTCGAACGCCGCCCAGCCGCCGTCCTTGCACTGGAAAGTCATCATCCATTTCAAGCCGCGCTGAAAACACTCGTCGCGCTTCTTTGGATTGTCGGTGGGAATTTTTCGCAACGCGAGCAGCACCATCGCCGTGTCGTCCACGTCGGGATTCCACTTGTTGTTGTATTCAAACACCCAGCCGCTCGCCTCGACCTTCGCGGGATTCTTGTACTGCCAGTCGCCGCGGAAACGGATTTCCTTTTCCATCAGCCATTCGGCGGCGCGTTTCATGCGCGGATCAGTTTCCGACACGCCGGATTCCCTCATGCAGACCAAGACGATGGCCGTGTCCCACACCGGCGAAAAGCAAGGCTCGATGCGCACGCTGTTTTCCGTCTCATGCTCCAGTTTCTTCAACTCGTGCTCCGCGCGCTGCACCTGCGGATGATCGTCCACGTAGCCGAGCGCCTTGAGCGCGATGAGCGAGTTGAGCATCGCTGGGAAAATCGCCGCAAGACCATCCGAGCCCTCAAACCGTTCGAGCATCCAGCGCTCGGCCTTCTTCAACGCCAGTTTGCGGAACGGATGAATGTTGTTCTCCGCGAACCACTCGGCGAATTTGTGCAACCGGTCCAGCCACAGGAAAAAATTCCGCAGCGTGATGCGCTCGGGATCGGGTGCGAGCGCGAGATCGCGCTCATGAATGCCGGCGGGATAAAGCTCGTCGAGATTGACGTTGTTCTTCGGCGGACGCGTGGGCTTGAAATGATTGATGATCGAAAGCGGCACGATCATGCCGCGCGACCAGTTGCTCATGTCCCAGAAATTCACGTGAAACCATTTGCCGATGAGCAGCACTTCGCACGGGATCGTGGGCACGTACTCCCAAGGGAACAAACCCAGCAACGCGAGATAGAGCTTGCTGAAAGTGTTCATGCGCGGCACGCCGCCAAAGTTCAGCGCCACTTCACGCGCCTTCAACATGCGCGGGTCGGTGACGGGCACGCCGGCGAGCTTGAGCGCGAGGTAGGCCTTGATGGTGGCGTTCACTTCCGACGGGCCGCCGTAATAAATATTCCAGCCGCCGTCCGGCAACTGCATCGAGAAAATGTGATTCACCGCCTTGCGCTGCCACGCGGGATCAATCTTTCCGTTCCAGTGATGATACGCGACGGTGTCCGAAACGAGCGTGGAATCCACCATCAGTTCACCGACCCAAAAACCCTCCGGCTTCTGGAGGCTGAACAAGTAATTCTGCGACCGCGCGATGGCGGCCTGCAACTCGGGCCAGGAATGTTTGCCGGGTTCGGCTAGCTCTGACGGGCGAACTGACCGGCTTGTTTCAGTCGAAACGGACACGCCTATACATTGGAAATTCGCCGCGAGGCTGTAAAGCGCATTGTCGGCGTTCGAAGTCCGAGAAGAGACGCCGGCGACCCCGCGATTCAAAATTCCTTTCGGAACAAGCGGGCGCAGCGGCCGGCAAAAAACCAATTCTCGCCGAAGCGCGGGCCGGTGACTAAGCTGGAGACATGGTTTCTGAAAAACCCTGGCGATCCGAGGCGATTCTGCGCTTGATTCTGAGCGTATTCGTCTCCTATGTGCTCGGGACGCTCGGCGTTTCAGCGTATCGGTTCGCCAGTAGTGGTGCGCAGGAAAAGCTCTGGACGTTTGTGGCGCTCGCCGTCGGGGCGGCGATCTTTTGTGCTGCCGCACTCTCAGTTCTGCGCAAGCCGTGGGAGCTGGAGCGTTTCACCCGCCGGTTCTCCACGCTGCTCGTCTGCCTTTATCTCGGACTCACGCTCAGCGCGTTTGCGCAACGCGCAGCCGGCAGCGGGCCGATGAGCAATCCCACCTGGCGTACGGTCATCGCCGCGATCAGCTTTCAGGGCATCGCGATTTTTTTCATCTGGCGCTTTCTGCGTGAACACCACACAAGCTGGGCGGACGCGTTCGGTTTCCAGCGCGGCTGGAAAATGTCTGTGCTTTACGGTGTGCTGCTGGCCGTGTCGTTCCTACCCTTTGGCTGGCTGCTGCAAACGGGCTCCGTGTCCCTGTTGGAGAAGGTGAATTTCCATTCGGAAGTACAACCGGCGGTGCAGGCGCTTAAGAACACCGTGGCTTGGTTCGATCGCGCAGCCATTGCCCTCGCGGCGCTGGTGCTCGCGCCCGTCGCCGAAGAAATGCTCTTTCGCGGAATTTTTTATCCGGCGATCAAGCAGGCGGGTTTTCCCAAGCTCGCCTGGTGGGGCACCGCGTTGCTCTTCGCCGCAGTGCATGCGCATCTGGCCACGCTGGCGCCACTCTTCCTCTTCGCGCTCCTGCTTACGTGGATTTACGAACAGACCGACAATCTCCTGGCGCCCATCGCGGCGCACGCGATGTTCAACGCGCTGAACTTCGGCGTGTATTACCTCACCGAGGGCCGCTTCAGTTGAACCGTAGCGATGAACGAGTTCGAACTCATTTCCCGTCTCACGCGCAGCCTGCCGACGAACGAATCCGTCGCGGTCGGCGCGGGCGATGATTGCGCGGTGCTGGAGTGCGGCGCGGAAGACCGGCAACTGCTCTTCAAAACCGACGCGGTCGTGGAGGGAATCCATTTCACGCCGGACACGCCGCCGGAAAAAATCGGTCACAAAGCGCTGGCGCGTTGCTTGAGCGACATCGCGGCGATGGCGGGCACGCCGACGGCGGCGCTCGTGACCATCGGGCTGCCGAAGGATTTTGATCCGGCCAGGATTGAGAAAATCTACGACGGCCTGAACGCGCTGGCGCGGCGATACGCCGTGGCCATCGTGGGCGGCGAAAGCACGACGAGTCCGGAGCGGATCTTCATTTCGATTTCGTTGATCGGCTTTGTTCC
>SCTL01000878.1 GCA_004297495.1 Verrucomicrobiota bacterium | reverse complement strand
ATCCGACTCCAGCCCGGACTCATCAGCCGATTCCAGAATACCGGGACGTTATCCAGCGGCGGGCTGCTCCAATCGAGGTCGGCATTGCGTGGGAGGAAAAGGACCTTGCCGTCGGACGCGAGTTTCTTTTCCGCTTCGCTCCACGAACTTGTGACCAAAACATTTTTGCCGGCGGACTCGGAAACTTTCGCGGGATAGACCCAGAAGTTCCAAGTGTTCGTAAACCCGGTAGGGACGCGTTGCCCCGCGTCCCGCTTGTTTTTGGTTTGGGGCGGCGTGAAGGCCGGCCCTACCGTTACGACTAAACGATATTTGCCCAGTGCGGCGAATGTGGACAAATCCACCCTAACCTTCCCGTCAAAAACATTTCGACCCAGCGCAAGCGTGCCGGGCGGTAACTCTCCCCATGTGACAGAGTTGCCGCTTGCGTCTTCAATTCGACACCTCACCAGAGAATTTGTCAGCGGTTCGATTCCGTTATTAATCACTTCGATTTTCATCTCAAATTTCTCTTCGGTCGTAAACAGACGTTTCGTCAGTCGCGCTAGCGGAACGATCGGACTACAAAACTGCCGCCATTCATCCGCTTTCACGTAGCCCTTCGGTTCCCAAAACGGATTGAGCAATCCCACCAGTGCCGTGCCCTGTCCCGTGTAATCGTGCAAGTCGAGCAATTGAAATCCCGCGAGTCCCGGCGTGCGCAGATTCGCTTCAATCTCTTCCTTGTAGCACGCGAGTTGAAAACGACCGGACGCGAGGGCGAATTCCTTGTGGTATTCCAGCACTCCATTCGCAGCCGCCGAGTCGCGGAAGATTTCATAATTCCCAGGCCGCGCGTAGTCGGTGAATTTTTTTATCACATCAAAATCTGGATACGCAACCCATTGTCCAAGCTCATGCGCAACGACCGGCACATTCACGCCGCTGAGCGCGCGCGAGTAATCGCCGCCGAACCAACCTGACACCCCGCGCACTTGCCGGCTACCAAAGCGTTGCACGGCGGTGAAATCAACACGGTCCAGCGGCCCGGGCGCGTCAGGGTCGGTGAAGCCCGTGCCAGTCGTGTAGAGATGGCGGGCATCAGTCGCGCGGAAATGCTCCGCCCATTTCGGCAGCACGTCACGCCACCTGCCCTTCGGTTCGTTGCTGGCCGAGAACATCACGAACGACGGATGATTTCCGTAATACTTGATGATGCGCTCGGTCTCGGCGTAAAGCATTGCCTCCATCGGTGAATCCGGATTGAACGTGTTCCACATCCCCGGCTCGATGCCGAGATAAATCCCGATTTCGTCCGCCGCCGTGAATGCCGCTTCCGGCGGACAGAACGAATGAAAGCGAACATGGTTCAAGCCCCACTCCTTGCAGGTCGTGAAAAGTTTCCGCCAATACTCCACGTCGCACGGCAGATAACCCGTCAGCGGAAAATCCCCGCCGTGATGCGTGCCGCGCAAGTAAGTCGGGCGGCCATTGATGACGAACTCGTGGCCGGCGGTTTTGAATTCGCGTTGACCGAAAACGATCTCGCGCGAGTCTTCCGCGTCACCGCCGCTAAGGCGAACCATGCTTCGGTGCAGGGTTGGTGCAAATTCATCCCAGAGTTTGGCCTCGAGCATCGAGAATTCCATTTCGGCGGTCATGCCGTTGGTTTCCCACTCGACGGCACGAAATGCGTTATCAAGCCACAGCACCGCC
>SCTL01000877.1 GCA_004297495.1 Verrucomicrobiota bacterium | reverse complement strand
CCTCGCGTTTGGCGTCCTTGGCCGCGGCGGCGGATGCGCCGTCGTCGGTCACGCCTGTGCTCAACACGATGCGGGCCTTGAAGCCGGTGGTGAAGGGCGAAAAGGCAGAGGCAGGAGACGGCCGCATCGTGTTGAGCACAGGCGTGACCGACGACGGCGCATCCGCCGCCGCGGCCAAGGACGCCAAACGCGAGGCGCAAACTTGGGGCAAGCGCGCCGAGTGGTGCGATTACTACGGCCCGGTGGATGGGAAGATTGTCGGTGTTGCGCTCTTTGATCATCCAAGCAACCCGCGACATCCGACTTGGTGGCACGTTCGCGACTACGGCCTGCTTGCGGCGAATCCGTTCGGCCAGCACTTTTTTGAAAACAGTCCGGATGAACACAAAGGCGATTTGAAACTAGCCAAAGGCCAGAGCCTGACTTTTCGCTACCGGTTTTATTTTCACGCCGGAGACGAGAAACAAGGTCGCGTCGCCGAGCACTACAAAGAGTTCGTGCAGTCCGGGGCAAAAGCCGATAAATAGATTTCTGCACCATGAAAACGATCCAAACAATTCTGGCAGTCTCCACCATCGCGTTGTTGCCCGCGCTCGCCGACGCCGCGCAACTTACCGTCACCGCCGTCAACAAACTGCCGCTTGCCCGAGCGAGCCAGACCATCGAGTTGACCGCGAAGCAACTCGAGCCGCTCGGAGCGAAGGAACTCAACACCATTCACGTCAAGGATTCCGCCGGTAAAGAACTACTCGCGCAGGCCGTGGACACGGACTTCGACGCGTATCACAAAGCTGACATTGTGATCTTCCAATCCGACTTCGCACCGAACGAGACGAAGACTTTCACCGTGACCGCCGGCAAGAAGCAGGAGTTCGACAAGGAACAGTTCAAGGTGTTTGGCCGGTTCGTGCGCGAGCGCTTTGATGATTTTGCGTGGGAGAACGACCGCATCGCCCATCGCACTTACGGCAAGGCCCTGGAGACCTGGGCCGGCGAACCGCTCACCAGCAGCACGATGGACATCTGGTCCAAGCGCACGCCGCGCATGGTGATCAACGACTGGTATCTCGCCGATCATTATCACGCCGACACCGGCGAGGGCGCGGATTTTTATTCGGCGGGCAAGAGTCGCGGCTGCGGCGGCAACGGCCTGTGGGCGGCGGACCAGCTTTGGGCGGCAAAAAACTTTGTGAACTCCCGCGTGCTGGCGAACGGCCCGATCCGCGTGATGTTCGAACTCGACTACGAAGTGTTCGACGTGAATGGCGTGAAGGTGACCGAAACCAAACGCATCACGCTCGACGGTGGCAGCCAGTTGGACCACTTCCAGAGTTTCTACAAACCGGAAAAGCCCGGCCCGTTGACCGTCGGCATCGGCCTCAAGAAAGTCAGTGGCGAGCAGAAGGAATTCAACGCCGAACGCGGCTGGCTGCTCAGTTGGGAAAATGTGGAGAAGAACGCCGGCAAACAAGGCGTGGCCATCATCGTTGACCCGAAACTGTTGGTGAAGCAGAGCGAGGACAAACTCAATCAACTCGTGCTCGCCAAAGTTCCGGAGAGCAACGTCGCGTCACACTGGGCGGGCTTCTGCTGGGACAAAGCCGGCCAGTTCACGAACGCCGAAGCGTGGAAGAAATACGTGGATGAATTCGCGCAAGGCTTGCAGTCGCCGGTTGAAGTGAGTGTCGCGGCGGAGAAATAAACATGAAGCTGGTCGCACTGGTTGGTGCAGTTACGTTTTGTCTGCTTGGCTGCGCTTCGGCCCAACCAAAGCAGTCTGAGTATTTTACCAACTGGCCAGCCGGAACTTCGCCCGCCGAAGTCGGCAGGCGCGTGGCGGAGAATTTTCTCGCGCGGAAATTCGAGTTCGAGCAGGGCAAGCGCCCGTTCGTCATCTACCCGGAAGTCTGCGCGTGGTACGGCTCGCTCAATGTGGCGAAGCTGACCGGCGACACGAATTTGCAGGAGCGGTTGATCCACCGCTTTGATCCGTTCCTCACGCCCGAGGGCGCGGCGCACATTTCCACAAACGCCCACGTGGACTATCGCGTGTTCGGCGCGGTGCCGCTGGAGATTTATCGCCAGACGAAGAATGAGAAGTGTCTCGCGCTCGGCCAGAGTCTCGCCGACGCGCAATGGGAGAATCCAACTGCGGACGGCATCACACGCGAGGCGCGCTACTGGGTGGACGACATGTTCATGATCTCGGCGGTGCAGGTGCAGGCGTACCGCGCGACCGGCGACAAAAAATATCTCGACCGCGCTGCGCTGGCCACGGCGACGTATCTCGACAAGTTGCAACAGACGAACGGACTTTTCTTTCACGCGGCAGACTCGCCGTTTTACTGGGGTCGCGGCAACGGCTGGTATGCGGCGGGCATGACGGAGCTGTTGAGCGAATTGCCGGCGGACCATCCGAAGCGCGCGCGCATTATGGCCGGCTATAAAACGATGATGGCGTCGCTGCTGCAATACCAGAGCGAGGGCGGTTTGTGGCGGCAACTGGTGGACAAGCCGGAGTCATGGCTCGAAACCTCGGGCACGGGGATGTTCACCTTTGCGATGGTGACGGGCGTGAAGCGCGGCTGGCTGGACGAAAAAACTTATGGCCCGGCGGCGAGCAAGGCATGGCTCGCGTTGGTCGCCGAACTCGACAGCGACAACAACGTGAAAGACGTCTGCGTCGGGACGAACAAAGGCTTTCAGGAAGTCGGGCCGGATTTGGACAAGCAGTTGAAATTCTATCTCGCGCGCGGACGCAAAACTGGCGACTTGCACGGGCAATCGCCGATCCTGTGGACGGCTAGCGCGTTGCTCCGTTGATTCGTAGGAGACGAGGTGACGAGTCTCAAACATAAAGATTAGAGACTCCTCCCGTCGTCTCCTGCACAGTGCACAAATTCACGGGTTCGTCGGCGCGTTTTCTAACGAACTCGTCGAATAGAACACTCGACACGCGCGTTGTTCTCTCAGCAACATTCGTGACTTCGCATTTTAATTGAACGCTATGAAACAGAACCTGTGTCGCCAAAGCTTCGTCCTGATTCCCATCCTTGCTTTGTTGTCGTCGCCCGCTACGCGGGGCTTCGCCGCCGCGCCGCCGAAGGAATTCTCCGGTGCGACGCCGCTCGAATGGTCCGTGCGCATGGCGGATTCGGAGACCGCCCGGCGCGGCGACAAGCTCGCGTGGAAGCCGAGTGGCGGCGGAGGAAAATGGGATTACACCGCCGGCTTGTTCACGCTCTCGCTGCTGAAGTTGCATGAGAAAGTTCCCACGCCGGCTTACGTCGCATTCACGACGAACGCCATCGGCTCGTTCATCACGCCGGAGGGAAATATTCAGGGCTACAAACGCGACGAGTATCAGCTCGACGCGTTGAATCCCGGCAAGACCGTGCTCGCGCTCTGGCAACTCACGAAGGAGGAGCGCTACCGGAAGTGCGCCGCGATGTTGCGCGATCAACTCAACGCGCAGCCGCGCACGAGTGACGGTGGCTTCTGGCACAAGCAGCGTTACACGAATCAAATGTGGCTCGACGGCCTCTACATGGGCGCGCCGTTTTACGCTGAGTATGCGCAACTCTTCAATGAGCCGGCGGACTTTGATGACGTGGCGAAACAGTTTCGTTTGATTGACCAGCACACGTTCGATGCGAAGAACGGTTTGTTCTATCACGGTTGGGACGAGAAGAAGCAATTGTATTGGGCCAACCCGGTCACGGGCACGTCCTCGAACTTTTGGGGCCGCGCGGTCGGCTGGTACATGATGGGACTGGTGGACACGCTGGATTTTCTCCCGAAGAACCATCCCGGGCGAAAAGCGATTCTGGCCGATCTCAAAAAAACCGCCGCCGGCGTGGTGAAATGGCAGGACGCCGAGAGCGGACTCTGGTGGCAGGTGATGGACCAGGGCGCGCGCGAGGGAAATTATCTCGAAGCCACGGCGTCGAGCATGTTCGTCTGTTCGATGGCGAAGGCGATCAATCACGGCTACCTCTCCAGCGGCTACAAGAAGGCGGCGATCAAAGGCTACGAACGCATCGTCACCCGCCTCATCCGCAACGACGCTGACGGGCGCATCTCGCTGACGAAATGCTGCTCGGTGGCCGGCCTTGGACATCTGACCGCCGGCAAGCCCCGCGATGGTTCATTCGCTTACTACATCAGCGAGCCCGTGGTGGACAACGATCTCAAGGGCGTCGGCCCGTTCATTCTCGCGGGCATCGAAATGCAGCAACTGCTCGGTCTGCCCGCGACGATCACGAAGACATCGGCGACGGGAAAATCTTCCGCGAGCGAATGGGCGCAGATGGCGGAGATTCTGGCGCGCATCAAAGCGCCGGCGTTTCCGAATCGCGAATTTCCGATCACGGAATTCGGCGCGAAGGGCGACGGCCAGACGGATTGCACGGAAGCGATCCGCAAAGCCATCGAAGCTTGCGCGAAGAAAGGCGGCGGCAAAGTCGTCGTGCCGACGGGCGAATTTTTGACCGGACCGATTTACTTGAAGAGCGGCGTGAACCTGAACGTGACGCGCGACGCGACGCTGAAGTTCACCACTGATACCAAAGCTTATCTGCCCGCCGTGTTCACGCGATTCGAGGGCATGGAGTGCTGGAATTATTCGCCGCTGATTTATGCGTATGGCGAGAAGAACATTGCCGTCACGGGCGAGGGAACGCTCGACGGCCAGGCGAGTGACGAGAATTGGTGGAGTTGGAAGGGCGGCTCCGGTTCGACCAACAACCAGGGCAACGCTCGCAAACGATTGGCGCAAATGGTCGCGGACAACGTGCCCGTGGATCAACGGCGCTTCGGTGCGGGCGATAA
>SCTL01000079.1 GCA_004297495.1 Verrucomicrobiota bacterium | reverse complement strand
ACGTGGACCAGTCGCGACTGCAATTGAACGACGAGCGTAGCGTGCTGGACGAAGCGAGCGACGGCACGGAGTTCGTGATCTGGGGCGAGTCGAAGATTTCCGTGCGCTCTTATCTCAAGCGGTTTCTGTTCGCCGACGATCGCATCACGACACAGGTGAAGAAACTCAGTGGCGGCGAACGCAGCCGGCTGTTGCTCGCGAAGATTCTCAAGTGCGGCGGCAACTTCCTCATCCTCGACGAGCCGACGAACGATTTGGATTTGCCGACGTTGCGCGTGCTGGAGGAAGCGTTGATCGCGTTTCCCGGCGTGGTGTGCGTCGTCAGTCACGACCGTTATTTTCTGAATCGCGTTTGCACGGACATCCTCGCGTTCGAGGGCGATGGCAAAATCCAACACAGCGTCGGCGACTACGATTATTACCTGGAGAAGAAACAGAAGGTGGCCGTAGCGGCGTCTCGGCAGAGCGCCGCCATTCTCGCGACCAACAAGTCGGCGGCGTGGGTAGATTCGACGAATAGGACGAAGGCGACGAATCGCCCGAAGCCCCGCAAACTCTCGTTCAAAGAACAGCGCGAACTCGACGGCATGGAGGCGCAGATCCACGCGGTCGAGGCGGAGGTGGCGCGGATCGAAGGCTTGTTCGCCGATCCGGAATTTTTCCGCAAGCACGCCGCAAAAGTGAATCAACTCACCGACGAGCTGGACGCCGCAAAAGAGAACGTCGCGAGACTTTATGCGCGTTGGGAGGAGCTTGAAGCCATTCGCACGGCTTCGATAAATCCATCGGCTGGTTGAGTCGGCAACCCGCGGGCCGACCCAACCCGGTCTCGTGCTTCAACTGCGATAGTGTTGGAACATCCCCGCCACCAGCAGCAGCTCGGGATGCGCTGCGGAAAGCCTGGGCAGGATGACGCGGATGCGCGAACGGTAGTCCGCCAGTTTCTCGCGCAGCGGCGACAGGTCGGTCGCGTTGTTCCAATGCAGTTTGTTCAGATCGAGCACGAGACGGCTCTTGCTTCGCGCCAGCGATTCGCTGATACGGTGGGCCAGCCCTTCGGCGTCGTTTCGGGAGAGCGCGCCTTCGAGTCGCATCCACACTTGCTGCTTCGCGTGTTGCAACTCGACCTGAATCGAAAAATCGGGTGACGCGACTTTGCGATGAAGCTCCTCCCACGCTTCGAACGCACTCCAGCGCTTGTCGGGCAGGCGATAAGTCGTGCGGATCAACTTGGGATGCTGAAACCAATTCATCTTCAACGTCACCGCGGTCCACAACGCGGCGCCCACGGCCATCACGGATTTGAATCGCTCGCCGGTAGCGGGCTTGCCCAGTTCGGCATGAGTGCGCTGCTCAAGATCGCCAATCCAACGTCGCACGGCGGCGTTCGGTCCGAGCAACCGGCCGGCGAGGAACACCGGGTAAGCCACGCGCAACTCGGTCGCGTAGTATTCAGCTTTGGCGCGCAGGATTGGGTTTGGCGAATTTTTCAACTTCAGGTAGCCGAGCAACCGCGCTTCGAGCACGCGGTAAATGCTCGGGCCGAGCCGTTGAAAATCCTGCTCGAAACACCAGCGTTGGATTTCCTCGATTTGCTCGGGCGAGAGCGTCGGATGCTTCATCATCGTGCGGAATCCATCCGCGCGTCGGTAGAAGAGGTCTTTGTCGGTCGTGTAGATGTCGTGCAAAAGATTTTCTTTGATGACCCGCTCGTGAAACGGCGTGCCGGGCACCGGGCCGTAAATCAAAAACTGCGCCAGCGCTGGTTTGACCTTCATCAATCCGTCCAGTTCCTGCGCCACCACTTCCGGCGTCTGGTAATCAAACCCGACAATCATGGACGTCAGCACCGTGATTCCATGCTCGCGAAACTCGGTGAGAATCTCCGCGATGGGCCGGCCCTGCTGCTTCGCGTAATTCGACCGCGTGCCTTCATAGCCGATCCAGAAACCGTCAATGCCCATCTCCAGAATCTCTTCCACCGTGTATTGGCTGATCGCTTTGATGCTGGAGAAGGCAAAGATCGAAAGTTTCTTGCCGCTCTTGATCACGCAATCGCGGAATTCCATCGCGCGCTTTTTGTTGAGCAGGAAATCCTCGTCCAGAATCAGGAAGACCAGGCTGGGGTCGAGGTCGAGGTAACGTTCCGCCACCGCGTAAATGTCTTTACCCTCTGGCAGCAGCTTGATGTGTTTGCGCGAGAAGAAATGTGAGGTGCAGCAAAAGTCACAACCGTTCGGGC
>SCTL01000876.1 GCA_004297495.1 Verrucomicrobiota bacterium | reverse complement strand
CGGCATTCTGATGACCGAGAAATTTCTTCCCATCAGTCCGGGCGTTGCCTTTTGCCCCTCGCGTCGCAAAGGACGGTTTTCGGTGGAAGGAATTGCCGGACTCGGTTGGTCGGGATGGAAACCCGGCGATGCGTCCGGCACCGTCGAGTGCTCCTACACGCATCTCGGGCCGCGCCGGATGAACTGGACCAACGGCCCATTCTGTCTGGCGGCGGACGTTTCGTTCATGGACTCCGGGGAAGACGGCGTTTATCTCGGAACTTTTTTCGGCGCGCCGAATTGCCACGGCGACAATTATTACAACACGCTTTTCTCCGACGGCAGCGTGCGAAAATTCGTGGATCGCAACTATGAACTCCACCTCTTCGACCATTACGCGCAGGACCAGGTGCTGACGTTGCTCACCGTGCGTCTGCGCTGAGAAGGTTTCCTTTCCCAATCGCATGAACTATTTCGGGTGAACACAGATTTTGATTTGTTGCGGGAGTATGCCGAACGCCAGTCGGAGGAAGCGTTCGCCACGCTCGTGTCGCGTTATCTTAACCTGGTTTACTCCGCCGCGTTGCGAAAAACCGGCGACCCGCACGCGGCGCAGGAGATCACGCAGGCCGTGTTCATCATTCTCGCGCGCAAAGCAAAATCGCTCGGCCCGAAAATTATTCTCTCCGGCTGGCTGTATCACACCACACGGTTGACGGCGGCGAATTACCTGCGGACGGAAATCCGCCGCGCGCGCCGCGAACAGGAGGCTTATATGCAATCTCTCGCGAATGAAACCGAATCCAATCCCTGGCCGCAGATCGCTCCGCTGCTCGAAGACGCGATGGGGCGGTTGGGCGAACGTGACCGCCACGCCCTGGTGCTGCGCTTTCTGGATGGGAAAAATCTGGAGGAAGTCGGCGCGGCATTGGGCGTGAGCGCGGATGCCGCCAAGATGCGGGTGAATCGCGCGGTGGAAAAATTGCGCGTTGTCTTTAGCAAGCGAGGAATCACCGTGTCCGCCGGCGCGATTATCGGCGCAGTTTCAATCAATTCAGTTCAAGCCGCCCCGACCGGCCTTGCCGCGCTAACGGTTGGCGCGGCGACGAAAGGAGCCGTGGCCACTGCTTCGACAGCGGCTCTCGCCAACTCGACCCTGCAAACCATGACTTGGTGGAAGCTCAAAACCGCCGCCGCCGTTGCCGCCGCGCTCTTGGCGGTCGGCGGGGCGACCTCCTTGATTGTTTCTCAATCCAAAATCGGCCGGGTCAACTGGTGGAGCAATTCTTCGGCGAATTCCGCGTTGCTCATTGTGCCGCAAAAGAGCGTCGGCCCGGTGCGCGCGGACATGACCATTCCGCAAGTCATCGCCGCCCTCGGTCAGCCGGATAAGCGCACGGGAAACTTTCTGCACTATGTCCGCTCGGGTTTTTCAGTCATTTCAAATCCGGACAACGATTCGCTGCGCGCGATTTTTTGCGGAGACTCGCTGGGCCGGAACGGTCCGATGACCCGGGCGTTCAAGGGCCGCACTCGGGAAGGTATCGGCATGGGTTCGACTCGCGCGGAGGTCATCGCCGCCTACGGAACACCCAGCGACACTCGCGCAGCAGCCATCAACGAATCTTTGCAATACGAAACGCTCGGTCTCACTTTCACGCTCTCGGAAGGCAAAGTGGTTTATCTGGTCGTCAATTTCTAAGCGGTCAGCGGGGTTCACAACCACTCGCGGATTTTTTCCTGATACTTGTTGTAGATAAATCCGAGCACGATCAGCACGAGGCCGAGCGCGAAGAAACTCAGCACGCGGAAAATTGTTTCCAGTTTCCACACGTCAAGAATCACCACACGCCCGAGCGCGCCCGCCAGCACCACCAGGCCCGCCCAGCGATACATCCGCTCGCGCAACGCCATGCCGCACACGAACAATACCAGCGCCAGCACCGACCAACTCGCCGTTACTAGCGATCCGCTCGCGCCAAGTTCAGGCCGGAGAGTTATCACCCAAAGAGTCACGTAGCGCCACACGCTCGCGCAGCCGAGACAGATCAGAGCCGTGTGCGCAGCTTCGTTCACGGCGTAACGCTGCGGCAGCCGACGCGCGACGCGTTGTTGCGCCAGCCACGCCAGCACGGCCAGCAGGTTCGGCAGATAAATGAAATTGTCATCGAACGAGCGCAACCAGAACAGCGCGAGTCCGGCGATGGTGTAAATGCCGCCAAACAAAACCGCCTCGCGACTCCACAGCCAGCCGGCGACACCGAATATCACCGCGCCAATCAGCGTGAAAGTCCACACCTGTTCCGGTCGCGCGATGTATTGCAACACCCACCACAGCGACATTGTCAGCGCGAACCAGCGGTAACCCGTCGCCAGCGCGAGCAAGGGATCGCGCGTTTTTGAATCAGCGTCAGTCTTGTGTTTGAACCATTGCACCGCCGCGAACGAGAGCAAGCCAAGCGCGGCAATCGGCGCGAGCGCGGCCAGTTTTGGTTCGCCAGCATTCTGAAGTTGTTGCACGAACAACCAGCCGCTCGGCAGCAGGAAAAGTTGCGCGCACGCCGCGAGCAGCCACGCGCGCGTGGCCGCCGCGTAGGCCGTCACCGCCACCGCGAGTCCGCACGAGAGCGCGAGCCAGGTGGCCTCGCTACATTCACGACCGAGCCAGGTGCAGGCGAGAATCACGAGCAGCAGCGAGAGTGCGAGTTGAAACACAAATGGCGCCGGTGAGTTTGCCGACAGAGTTTTTTGTTTCTGCCACCAATGGCCGAGGCCAAGCGTCATGCCGATCATCAACACGGGATTCCACCACGGCGGCGCGCCATGAACCGACAAGTTGTATTGCCAGACACAATGCGCGGCGAGGACGAGCGTTTGCCCGAGCAACGCCAGTTCGCGCACGCGGAGAAAATAGATTGAAGCCGTGAGCACGAGCGCTTCGATCAGCAGCGCGACGGGATAATTCGCCAGGCTGGTGTTGAACCACGTCGTCGCCAACGCGGTTACGATCACGAGGGCGCTGAACCAGCCCGACCCGGCGCGCAACGCGGTTGGCTCGTCGCTTTTGCGGTGCGTGAGCCATGCGTTGAGCACGAGAATCGCAGCGAGCGCCGCGCCGGTTAGCAGGCCGCGTGTGGAATCGCGTTCCAATCCATCAATGCCCCACATCACCGCGAACAACGAGGCGATGCACGCGCCGGCTTGGAAGGCGAATTCCTTTCGCCACCAGCCGCGCGGCAGCAGCGCCACGCTGTTTGCCGCGAACGCCAGTGCCGTCAGTTGCGAAATATTTTTATCCGGCGCGAACGCCCAGGCGATTTGCGCGAGTAGCAGATAGCTTTGCCCGAGCAGCGGAATTTCCCGCACGCCCAGCGCATAGCCCGCGAGCGCCAGTGCCAGTGCTTCGAGCGCGAGCGCGAGTCCGATGTGCGCGTGCTCGGTGTTTTGCCACGTCGTAAAAAACCAGATCGTCAGCGCGAGCACGGTGAAGTAGCTGGCGACGGGCCGCAACGCGCCGCGTTGGGTTTTGGCGAGTTTGCGATGCGACCACCAGGCGTTGAACAGCATCATCGCGCCCAACGCCGAGCCGAGCCAGACGCCGTGATGATCGAAGCGTTCGAGTCCATCAATGCTCCAGCCCACGGCCATGGCGGCGGAGATGTAGGACGCAAATTCGAGGATCACGCTCTGTCGCTGCGTGCCGAGCACGAAAAGGATCACGCTCTCCGTCGCCAGCACGAGCGCGAGGTCGAGTCCGCTGAATTTCGAGACGAACCCGAGCGTGACGAGCGCAAGACCTTGCGTGAGATAGGCGTTCTTCGACAACGATTCGCCAGTCAGCAATCGTTTCGACAGTCCGGCGAGCGCGAGCAACGTCGAGCCATAGATGAGCGAGAATTTCCAGAAGCCGCCGTGGTGGACTTCGATCATCGTCAGCAGGAACAGCGTGAAGAACGCGCCGTTGTTGAACGTGAGGAACGTCGGACGCAATTCGCGCGTGAACTTTTCGTGCTTTGAGAGAAACACCGCCGCCGTGAACAGCAGCCAGTAGCTGATGAGGAAACACGCGCCGAACCAAAGTCCTTCCTCGGGCGTCGCCCAACGCCAGCCTTCCGCGCCGTGGAAGAACCGCCAGTAAGCGTAGCTTGCGTAGGTCGCAACGAGGCTGGCGAAGGTGAGCCCGGCCCAGCGATTGCGCACAAGGAAGAAG
>SCTL01000011.1 GCA_004297495.1 Verrucomicrobiota bacterium | reverse complement strand
CGCGTTTACTTCGACGTTGAGCGTTGAATGTTGAATGTTGAATGTTTCCATACTCAAACCTCCGCCACATCCACCGACACCTTCACCTCGTGCTCGCCGCCGCCGGTCAGGATTCCCGCCACCGGACTCACGTCACCGAAGTCGCGGCCGTACGCCACCGTGATGTGTTCGTCCGCCGGCTGCACGTTGTTCGTCGGATCAAAATCCACCCAGCCGACGCCGTGACAATAAATCGCGAACCACGCGTGGCTCGCGTCCACGCCGACGAGCCGCGGCTGGCCTTGCGGCGGACGCGTGCGCAGATAGCCGCTCACGTAACGCGCCGGCAAGCCCAGCGAGCGCAGACAGGCGATACCGAGATGCGCAAAATCCTGGCAGACGCCTCGGCGTTTTTCCCAAACTTCTTCGAGCGGCGTGGCGACGGTCGTGGCTTTGGGATCGTATTTGAAATCGGTGAAGATGCGCCGCGTCAGATCGCTTGCGCCGGCGAGCACCAGCGTGCCGTCGGGAAAACTTTGCCGCGCGTAATCCGCCAGTTCAAACGACGCGCGCACCTGCGGCGAATCGAACACAAACTGATACGGCCCGACGACGTCAGGAGAAACCGGATCACGAAACATGGCGGCGACCTTTTCCCAAGCGAGCGAAGTTTCTGTGACCGGCGGCTTCCCGGAGTTCAAGGTCACGCGGCTGTGCGTGATGATTTCCAATTTCCGATGGATTTCCTGGATGCTGAAAAAGCACAGCGGGTTGCCGAAATAATCCTGCCGCGACTTGCGCAGCGTCGGCTCGGGAAAAATCTTCAGCGTGAAATTCTCGCGTGACTGCGAATGAGTTGCGCGCGGTTCGAGCCGTGCCACGTGATGCGACACCGCCACCGGCGCGGCGTATTCGTAAAGCGTGCGATGGGTGATGTTGTAGGTCATGCGCGTTTGCAAAGTTGCCCCTCACCCCTGACCCCTCTCCCATCGGATGGGAGAGGGGAACAGCAGGCGGACGGTTTCTGGTCTGTGGATAACCGCCCCGCAAACTCCGACACCCGACATTTCAAGAAACCGGCGAACGATTCTCCCTCTCCCATCGGATGGGAGAGGGCCGGGGTGAGGGCGGCCCAAATCACTGACTGGTTTTTCGTTCGCGTCATACTTCACTCCCCCGTCCCGTTCTTGAGATTGCCGAGTGCGCGAAATAACTCGCGGCGATGGCGTCGGAAAGTTTCGGCAGTTCGCACAGCGTTTGTTGGATCGCCGCGTTCACCTTGCTCGAAGACCACGTCTCGCGCGGGCTGGCGAGCTCGCGCGTGTCCACGTTGTTCAGCCGCGTGACGCACTCGCGCAACAAGGTTTTGGCCAGACCAGATTGCCCGGGTTCACGCTCGCGCGGCAGGTGCTCAAAATGTTTCGCCAGTTGATTCAGTTGAAACAGCGCCGAGCGCGGATTTTTGTCGTCGAGCAGAAGCAGGTCGAACACGCCGGGCACGTGCGTCAGCAGATTGTAGCGCGAGCGATAGGTGATGGAACTGTCCGCCACTTCCAGCACGGCTTCGAGCACGCTGGGATTGTCGGCCTCGGGCGCGCGCAACGTCGCGTCGAGCAGCGTGCAAAGATACACCGCGCGTTCGAGGCGCAGGCCCATGTCGAGGAAACGCCACGCCTGCGCGCGCGTCATGTTCTCGCGCGCCAGGCCGTGAAACGCCGCCAGCCCGACCAGGGTTTGATTCAGCAAACCCACCGCGTCGCCCGCGAGCATCACGAGGCTCGCCGTCGGCGTGGCGAGTTGCTCGTCGAGCTGACTCAACACGCGCCACATGTCGTTGGACGTGCGGTCGCGCACCAGCCCCGCCAGCCGCTGCAAATGATCGGCGATGCTGCGCAAACTTGCGGGCCGGGCCGGATCAAAAATCGCCGCGAGCAATTCCGCCTCGAACGCTTCCGGGTTTTGTTTCAACTCCGGTTTCTCCGCGAGGCCGGCCAACTGGCCCTGCGTTTCTAGCGTGCTCAACAACGGCGCAAGCAGCGGGACGGCGCTGCCCGTGCGCTCGGGATTGAACCGTTGCAACGCGCTCCGCAGCAAACGCGCCGTGGCATCCGCGCGTTCCGAGTAGCGGCCGAGCCAGAAAAAATTATCCGCGAGCCGCGAGGGCAGATTGTTGCCCGTGCGCCGCAACTCGATTCCTTGCCCGGATTCGTGGAGCAACGTGATCTCTTCGACGGGTGTTTCGGAAATGACCCAGGTGTCTTTGCTGCTGCCGCCGCGCTGCATCGAAATGAATCTTCCGCCCGCGTCCGGCGAAACGCGCGTCAGCCCGCCGGGCATCACACGATAGCCATTTTCGGTTGCGACGAGAAACACGCGCAGCCCGACCGGCCGCGCGACCAAGCCGTCTTTTCCCCACGACGGCGCGGTGGAAAGTTCGATGCGCTCCTGCGCCACAAACAAATCGGGATCGAACTCGATGTGCCGGCGCAACGCGTCGCGCTCGGCGTCGCTCAACAGTTTTTCCGGATCGGGCGCGCGCAGGTGCGAGCGGAACGCGGGCTTTACCACGAGTTCGTCAAGATGCTCGAGGACGTATTGCCGGGCCGATTCCTGCCCGCACCACCACGTCGCAACCGACGGCAGTTTCAGTTCCTCGCCGAGCAGGTGCGGGCACAGGCCGGGCAAGAACGCCATGAACGCGGGGCTTTGCAGCAAGCCACTTCCGAGCGCGTTCGCGACGACGACGTTGCCGGCGCGCAACGCCTCGACCAAGCCGGGCACGCCGAGGATGGAATCGTTGCGCAGTTCGAGCGGGTCGCAGAAATCGTCGTCCACGCGCCGCAGGATCACGTCCACGCGTTCGAGGCCGCTGAGCGTTTTCAGGAAAACAAAATTGTCGCGCACGGTGAGGTCCTGTCCCTCGACGAGCATGTAGCCGAGGTAGCGCGCGAGATACGCCTGCTCGAAATAGGTTTCGTTGTGCGGCCCGGGCGTGAGCATGACCACGCGCGCCTGGTCGGCCTCGCGCGGTGCGAGTTGCACCAGCGCTTTCTGGGCGTCGCGAAAAAATCCGGCGAGCCGTTGAACATGATTGTCGCGAAACGGCTCGGGCAGAATCCGCGAGGTGACGAGGCGGTTCGCCAGCGCGTAGCCCGCGCCGGTCGGAATCTGCGTGCGGTCGGAGATCACCCACCAGCGTCCGTCGGGCGAGCGCGCGAGGTCGGCGGCGTAGAAATTCAGGAACGTGTCGTTCGCCACGCCGATGCCGTGACACGGACGCAGAAAGTCCGGTTGCCCGAAAACCATCGCGGGCGAAAGCCAGCGCGTGTGGATGAGTTTTTGTTCGCCGTAACAGTCGGCGAGAATCCTGTTCAACAACGTGGCGCGCTGGACGAGCCCGGCTTCGAGCGTGCGCCATTCGTCCGGCGCGAGGATGAACGGGATCGGATCAAGCTGCCACGGGCGTTCCGTCGCGAGCGGGTCGCCATAGACATTGTAGGTGAGGCCGCGCTCATGAACCAGGCGGTCGCAGGTGTCGCGGCGGCGACGCAGTTCCGTCGCGCTGAATTCCTGCAACGCGCCGAACAGTTTCGCGTAGTGCGGGCGCGGCGTGCCTTCGTTTGCGAGGAATTCATCAAAGGCCGTTTCGTTCCGCTGGTAAGTTTCCAGCAGAACGCCGGGCTTTTTCATTTCCTCGACGGGAGCTTCGCTCATCGGTGCGGGAGAATTTAATGGGGGCTTTCGCGCTTTGCGAGCTTCGTTGTCGCCGGCGTCAGACATTGCGCAAATCCAGCGTGAACGGAAAATCTCCATTCGGCTTCGGCGGCGGCGGCGTGAACTTTCCTTGCTGATGGCCCTGTCGGAAAAATCTCGCGAGGCGGCGCGATTCGGCTTCGTAGCTGTTCACCGGAAAAGTTTCGTAGCTGCGCCCGCCGGGATGCGCGACGTGATAGGTGCAACCGCCGAGGCTGCGCTGATTCCAGGTGTCGTAGAGATCGAACCGCAGTGGCGCGTGCGAGCCGATCGTCGGCTGCAAACATTGCGGCGGCTGCCACGCGCGATAGCGCACGCCGGCGACGCCTTCGCCGTTCGTGCCGGTCGGATGCAGCGGCACGCGATGACCGTTGCAGGTGATGGCGAAACGGTCGCCGACGAGCCCGCGCGCCTTGACTTGCAGGCGTTCGAGCGAGCTGTCCACGTAACGCACCGTGCCGCCGGCCGCGCCTTCCTCGCCGAGGACGTGCCACGGTTCGAGCGCGGTGCGGAGTTCGATTTGCAAATCGCGTTGTTCCAGATCGCCGATGCGCGGGAAACGAAACTCGAAGTGCGGCGCGAACCAGTCGAACTCGAACGGATAACCGGCGTCGCGCAGATCGTGAATGACATCGCGGAAATCCGTCTCGCAAAAGTGCGGCAGCATCCAGCGGTCGTGGATGTCCGTGCCCCAGCGCACGAGGTCGTTGGTGTAGGGATGTTGCCAGAACTTCGCGACGAGGCCGCGCAACAGGAGATGTTGCGCGAGGCTCATGCGCGCGTCGGGCGGCATTTCAAACGCGCGCATCTCGACGAGCCCGAGCCGGCCGTGAGCAGAATCAGGCGCGTAAAGTTTATCAATGCTGAACTCGGCGCGGTGCGTGTTGCCGCTGGAATCAATCAGCAGATTGCGGAACACGCGGTCCACGAGCCACGGCGTGGTTTGAAAACCTGGCCTCGCCGCCTGCGCACCCACGGCGAGCTGGCGATCCAGTTCCTTGAACGCGACTTCCAGTTCGTAAAGCGAATCATTGCGCGCTTCGTCCACACGCGGCGCTTGACTGGTCGGGCCGACGAACAATCCGCTGAACATCCAACTCAATGACGGATGATTCTGCCAATACGCGAGCAGCGAGCGCAGCAGATCGGGCCGGCGCAGCACCGGCGAATCGGACGGCGTCGCGCCGCCGATGATGATGTGATTGCCGCCGCCCGTGCCGGTGTGGCGTCCATCAATCATGAACTTTTCCGTGCCGAGCCGCGTCTGGCGCGCTTCCTCGTAGAGCGTCGTCGTGCGCTCGACGAGTTCATCCCACGATTTGCTTGGGTGCATGTTCACTTCGATGACGCCGGGGTCAGGCGTGACCTTGAGCACGTTGAGACGCGGGTCGTGCGGCGGCGTGTAGCCTTCGATGGCCACAGGCGTTTGCAGTTCGGCGGCGGTGTCTTCGATGGCGGCGACGAGTTCGAGATAATCTTCCAGCGTCGCCACGGGTGGCATGAAGACGTGCAACTTTCCCGCGCGCGGTTCGACGCAGAGCGCGGTGCGGACAATCCACGCGGCGGATTCACCGGCCTGCGGCAGGCGCGTGGGGTCTTCGCGAAGGGCGGTTTTGCGCGCTTCCTCTTCGCTTTGGCCGCGTTGCCGCAACTGCGCCGTTTTGCGGCGCGCGGGCGTGTCGGTTTGCAGATAGCGCTGGCGGAATTCCTCGGGCGCGGGCAACGGCGAGCGATCCACGGTCGGATCAAGTTCGTTGAGGTAAGGATAATCCGACTGCTTCACCCAGGGCAGCGAATCGAGCGGCAGCCGCAGGCCCATCGGCGAATCGCCGGGCGCGAGATAGAGCCGTTCCGAACGCAGAAACCACGGGCCGCTCGCCCAGCCGGGGAAATGATTCTTCCACGAGCGCTGAATCGGCAGGACGTGGCCGACGATGTTGTCGAGGCCCTGCTCCAGAATTTTCGCGAGCCGCGCGCGTTCTTCGTCGTCCTTCAGATTGAATTTGAGCGGGTCAACGTTCGTCGGCAGCCGGCGCTCTTTCCACAGATGATAAAACGGGTCTTCGTAGCCGGGCATGATCCACTTGGGATCAGCGCCGAGCCGCGCGGTCAAGGCAGCGATGAACTTCTCCGAATGTCCGGCGGTGTGTTTGTAGTTCGCCGA
>SCTL01000001.1 GCA_004297495.1 Verrucomicrobiota bacterium | reverse complement strand
GTCGCCGAGCAGGATGCAGACGGAGCGGCCCTTGTTGTCGCCGAGGCGATAGAAAACGATGCGCGAATCCGATTCGCAGAAATGTTCGTAGGCCACGTCGAGCGCCTCCTGCGGCACGGGCGAGAAGCGCCTCTGGAAACCGATGTGGATGCCGCCGGGCACGTCCGCTTTCTTCTCGAAGCAGAGGTTCTCCTCGAAAATCCAGAGCAGATCGGTCGAGAGCTTGCGCTCGGCGAGGATTTTTTTCCACGCGGCGAGCGCGTCATTCAAACTGGGTCGGGCAATGGCGGCTGAACTCATGGCGATAAAGTATTGAACCCGCGACCAATTTCAAACCGCTAATCTTCGTTATGCCGGTTTGAGTCTTGGGATCACGGTGCCGAGGATGGACCGCATCGAAACGAAATTGAGCGGGAATTCGAGCACGACGTGCAACAGGCTCAACACGGCGGCCACCGCGAAACCGAGGCGGACGTCCACCTTGAACAGCGCGACGGACGCCACCCAGAACACCGCGGCGAAGGCGAGTTTCTTTTTCTCGACCTGATGCCATTTGATGATGGAGGTCTTCGAGAACCAGTTGAGATAGTGATAGGTGTACGCGAACGCGAGAAAGGATTGCACCTTGAAAAAGGCCGGCGAAGCGAGGTCCGCTTTGTGGTCGTTCATCAGGCCGAACCAATGGTTGATCACGTAGTTGACCTCGTGAAAGGCGCTGGCCAGCGTGAGTTCCGCCACGGAATCGCTGAGATAGAGCGACTCGGGCCGCACGGGCTTGAGCGCGATGATGAGGACCACCAGCACCATCGAAACAAGATTCCACCAGCCACAGGTGCTGCGTGATTTCAGCGTGCCGTGCCACATGAAAAACATCGTGAACAGAAACACGTGGAAGACGGTGGGCAACAACAGGCCGAAAATAATCCCCGCCGTCGGCATCGCGTAAAAGAACAGGGAACTCAACACGGAGAAAACGATGATCGGCGCGCGCACAGCCCAGCGGTCCGTGAAGAGCCACGCGGCGGCTGTCACGAACGCGATCAGCGTCAGCGACCAGCTCCATTGCAGGGCCAGCGCCGCGAACGTGCCCGGCGAGCCATAGACCGCGTCATACAAGGGTTTACTCCAGGCCCACTTTCCCGTCTCCGAAAAGCGCGAGGCCGCCGAGAGCACCAGCACCAGCGCGACCATGCTCCAGGCGAACACGCGCCCATCCTTGGGGCGCAGGAAATATTTCTGTTTGTCGAGCCAGTTGATTTCCGTGAGGTAGTGCAGCGGGCCGAGGACGATGTAGGAAAACAGAAAAAGCTGGAACGGCCAGGCCAGCGCCAGCAGCAGCGTGAGCCAGATCAGAAAAAAATTGAGAATATCAATCCCGGATGAGGAGGCCGGGGATTGGCCTTTTGACGCGCCACGGCTCAAGGCGGATTGCTTTTGCGTCTGGCTCATGGTGCGCCAGTATCCAACTCCAGAGCGTGGCGGCAAGGGGGATTTTCAGTTTCGGAACCAATCGCCATTTCTGACCAGCGATTTCTAATGCGCGATCTGTGGGAGCGACTGTCGAAACCAATCCACAAATAGCGGGATGCCTTGCTCGATTTTCACACGCGGATCATAGCCAAGTCTGGCGCGGGCTTTGGAAATGTCGGCAAAGGTGATCGGCACATCGCCCGGCTGTGTGGACTTGCGGTCAATGACGGCTTTCTGGCCGAGCGATTGTTCGAGCAGTTCAATCAAGTGCGCAAGCGTGACGGTTTGTGATTCGCCGAGGTTGAAGATTTCGTAGCCGAATTCCTTTTGCGTGCAGGCGAGGACGCCGCTGACCGTGTCGGTGACGTAGGTGTAATCGCGCGCCGTCGAGCCATCGCCGAAAACGGGAATTAGTTTCCCGGCGCTGATGAGCTTTGCGAATTTGTGAATCGCCAGATCGGGCCGCTGACGCGGGCCATAGACCGTGAAGAAGCGGAGCATCGCCACGTCCAGGCCGTAGAGGTGATGATAAACGTGACCGAGCGCTTCGCAGGCGAGCTTGCTGGCCGCGTAAGGCGAGATGGCGGAGAAAATGGGATCGTTCTCGCTGAACGGCACCTTGGCGTTCACGCCATAGACGGAGGAGGAGGACGCGATGGTGATTTTCTTCACGCCGCGTTTGCGCGCGGCTTCGAGGAGATTGACCGTGCCCTCGACATTCACGCGTTGATAAAGCGCCGGTTCTTCGAGGCTCGGTCGCACGCCGGCGCGGGCGGCGAGGTGGATGATCTGATCAAACTTCACACTCGCGAAAAGTTCTTCCACCGCATCGCCGTCGGTAAGGTCGCCTTGAATGAACTCGAACGGTTTTGCGAGCGATTGCAGTTCGCGCAGGTTGGCGCGCTTGAGCTGCGGGTCGTAGAAATTGTTCAGGTCGTCGAAGACCCAGACAGCATGACCGTCCTTGAGCAACCGCTCGCAAACATGTGAGCCGATGAATCCAGCGCCGCCTGTGACCAGAAAATCCATTGCGCACAGGCTAGCAACCGGCAGGACACGAGTCGAGTTGCGGATGAATGAATGTCACCCACCAGCTTTCAGAGTTGAACTTTGACTCGCGCCCGCCAGAATTTGCGCCCTATGGCGAATGATACCCTGTTGAATCTCGGACTGCCCGGCATCCAGAAACTCAAAAGCGGCAAGGTCCGCGAAATCTTCGATCTCGGCGACGCGTTTCTCTTTGTCGCGAGCGATCGCATCTCGGCGTTTGATTGCGTGATGCCCAACGGCATCCCGCGCAAGGGCGAGGTGCTCACGCAGATTTCACACTTCTGGTTCGACCAGACCGAGAAGCTCGTGCCGAATCATCGGTTGGCGAAGGCGGGCGATTCGTTCGGAGTTCCGGCTTTAGCCGGCGTGCCCGCGGAGTTGAAAGCGAACCTCGCCAAGCGCGCGATGATCGTGAAGAAGGCCCAACCACTCGCCGTCGAGTGCATCGTGCGCGGCTATCTCGCCGGCTCGGGTTGGAAGGAATACAAAAAGTCGCAGACGGTTTGCGGCCTTCCGTTGCCTGCCGGTTTGCAGGAATCGTCCGAGCTGCCCGAGCCAATCTTCACGCCCTCGACCAAGGCGGACACCGGTCACGACGAAAATATTTCCTTCGACGAGGCGAAAAAGATTCTGGGTGACGACATCGCGAATCAGGCGCGCGACTTGAGCTTGAAGA
>SCTL01000875.1 GCA_004297495.1 Verrucomicrobiota bacterium | reverse complement strand
GTTGGACGTGGCGAATCAAATCGCGCACCCGTTCTGGCGTGACTGGCGCAAGCTCGTCAAGTCGCTAAACCCGGACGCGATCATCATCGGCGAGATTTGGGGCGACGCCAGCGCATGGCTGCAAGGCGACGAGTTTGACAGCGTGATGAATTATCAATTCGCGAAAGCCGGCGTGCGTTTCTTCATTGATACGAATGAGAGCCACCTTTCCGTTTCCCAGTTCGACCACGAACTCGCCCGAGTCCGGAAAGATTATCCGCAACCAGTGAGTTACGCGTTGCTGAATCTTTACGACAGCCACGACACCGAGCGCGTCGCGTCCATGATCAGGAATCCGAACCGGGATTATGACAAGGACGGCAGTCCTCGCGGAAATCCGCGTTACGACATCAGCAAACCGACTGCTCGCGATCGTCAGGTTCAGAAACTCATGGCGCTCTTTCAAGCGACCTACCTCGGCGCGCCGATGATTTATTACGGGACGGAAGCCGGCATGTGGGGCGCGGACGATCCCGACGACCGCAAGCCGATGGTTTGGGCGGATTTGAAATATGAATCCGAAAGCGCGGACCCGTTGAACCGGAAGCGAGTGCCAGACACAGTTGAGTTCGACCCCGAACTCTTCGCCTGGTATCAACGGCTCTTCCTAATCCGACGCGAGGAAACCGCGCTGCGCCAAGGCAGCTTTCGAGCACTGGTCACCGACGACAGCAAACAAATTTACGCATTTGAGCGCGCGCTTGGCGCTGACTCGATCATCGTGGTGTTGAACAACAACTGGAATGTGCAGACCGTGACGATTGATGCGTCGCGACCATATCGGGATTTGTTGACGCAAGGGATTTTTCGTCCCAAGGAGAAACGGATTTCGTTGAAGTTGGAGGGGAAGTCGGGCGCAATCCTCAAACCGCAAGTCGAACCGTAAGCCACCTGGTCGCAGAGCCAACGCCGTCGCGCGCACGAGTCGCATTGAAATCCCCAAGCTGATCCTTCGATCGAAAGCGGTGTCGCCGCTCCCGCTCAGCCACCGCACTCGAACAGCGTTGCAATCGAGCAAACCGAGATAACCAGCAAACTCAGGTTCCAATTCTTCGTGCGTTTTCTGATCGCAGTTCGTTTCCCCCGCTTTGAAGGAGACGCGCTGGAATCCGACCAGTTGCCGTAACGGCATCGTCACCGGCGGATTCAGTGCGGTGGCTGTTGCGCGTGCGTTGAAACAGTGGCGGCGCAAAGCGCAATCGCGGTAAGTAGGAATGGCAGCAGCTTTCTCATGCAAGTGTTCGCAAGGGTGGACGCTAATGCTCAGGCAAGCCCTCCACCATGGCGTTCGTTTCCAGAATGAACGGCGGGCCGCCTTTTGTCGGGGTGACGGTCGTGTTCTGGAGTTTAATGCCGCGAGTGTTGCGGAACGTCAATCCAGTGGGCGCAGTCACGCGGACATTTTCCAACGTTACATTTTCAATCGGCGCTTCGGGCAAACCCACGATCATGCCCGCCGTTTTCGCGCTGTGCGCGGTGAGGTTGCGGATGACGATGTTGCGGTAAATGGGCGAGTCCTTCGCCATCGGTTGCGCGACATCGTTGGTCGGCACTTTGGGATAATAGCTCGTCAGGTAAATCGGATAATCCACGTTCGTCATGGTGATGTCCGTGTAAATCAAATTGTCCACCAACCCGCCGCGTCCCCGGCCGGAC
>SCTL01000874.1 GCA_004297495.1 Verrucomicrobiota bacterium | reverse complement strand
GCGCCGTTTCATCGCACATTTCCCGCAGGACAACGCGATCATTTCCGTGGGATCGAATTACGGCGGCAACGTGCTGCTCGGCAAGAAGTGTCTGGCGCTGCGCATCGGTTCGTATCTGGGCCGGCGCGAAGGCTGGCTGGCGGAGCACATGTTGATCCTCGCGCTGGAATCGCCCGAGGGCGAGAAGACCTACGTGGCGGCGGCGTTTCCGAGCGCGTGCGGCAAGACGAACTTCGCCATGCTCGTGCCGCCCGAGCGGTTCAAGGGTTGGAAAGTCTGGACCGTGGGCGACGACATCGCGTGGATGAAGCCCGGCGCGGATGGAAAACTTTACGCGATCAATCCGGAGGCCGGTTATTTCGGCGTCGTCCCCGGCACGAACACCGCCACGAATCCGAATGCGATGGCGATGATTCAGCACGACACGATTTTCACCAACGTCGCGCTCAAGCCGGATGGCACCGTCTGGTGGGAAGGCCACGACGATCCGGCGCCGGCGAGTTGTCTCGATTGGCGCGGCGAGAAGTGGACGCCGGACTCGAAGGAGAAAGCCGCGCATCCGAACAGCCGCTTCGCCACGCCGATGACGAACAATCCCATGCTCGCGCCGGAAGCGAATGATCCGCAGGGCGTGCCGATCAGCGCGATCATTTTCGGCGGTCGCCGCGCGGACACGATGCCGCTGGTGTATCAGGCGTTCAACTGGATCCACGGTGTGTACATCGGCGCGACGATGGGTTCGGAGATGACGGCGGCCGCCGTGGGCGGCCACGGCCAGGTGCGCCGCGATCCGATGGCCATGCTGCCGTTCTGCGGTTACAACATGGGAGATTATTTCCGGCACTGGATCGCGATGCGCAAACACATCAAGCATCCGCCGCGCATTTTCCACGTGAACTGGTTTCGCAAGGACGAGCATGGGCAGATCATCTGGCCCGGTTACGGCGAGAACATGCGCGTGCTCAAGTGGATCGTGGATCGTTGTCGCGGCCGCGCCGACGCGGACGAAACGCAGTTGGGCTGGGTGCCCGGGCCGAAGTGTTTCGACATCCGCGGGCTGAAAGGATTCTCGGAGGAGAAACTCACCCAACTGCAAACGATCAATCACGACGACTGGCGGCGCGAAATTCTGCGGCATGACGAACTGTTCATGCGGCTCTACACGCACCTGCCGAAGGAACTGATCTTCCAACGCGAGCTGCTGGTGTCGCGGTTGTGAGCGTGGCCGGCGGAATTCTGGCTGATGATTTCAAGAATGATTCGCCGAATACTTGCCCTCACCCCGGCCCTCTCCCATCCGATGGGAGAGAGAATCGTTCGCCGTCCAGTTCGGAAACCCGTGGCTGGATTTGCCGCACGGCTATTCGCATAACCAGAAGTGAACTATGGCTGTTCCCTCTCCCCGGGGGAGAGGGTCAGGGTGAGGGTGAGCGTCACACACTGTTTTCGCCTTGGCTTGTCACGCCCGCCGGTCCATGGCTAACCTCCGCCACGATTCATGATTCAACGCAATTTCTTTTTCTTCGTCGCTTTGATTGCGGTCATGTTGAGCAAAGCGGCGACGGCCGGTGACCGCGCATATTCCGTTCAAGTCTTAAAGCGCATTGCCGAGCCGGTCATCACGGCGGCGGCGGAAGGGCGGCTGAAACGCGATCTGCCCGTTCACGATTGGGAAAAATCCCGCGCCAGCTCCACGCATCTCGAAGCGCTCGGGCGCACGCTCACCGGCATCGCGCCGTGGCTGGAACTCGGGCCGGATGATTCCGACGAGGGAAAGTTGCGCGCGCGGTTCATCGAGCTTTCGGTCAAAGCAATTGCGAACGCCACCGATTCCAACTCGCCAAGCTTTCTGAATTTCAGCAAAGGCGGCCAGCCGCTCGTGGACACGGCGTTTCTGGCGCACGGACTCTTGCGCGCGCCGAAACAGCTTTGGGGACGATTGACCGCGAACGAAAAAACGAACGTGATCGCCGCGCTGAAATCTTCGCGCGCCATCAAACCCGGCGAGAGCAACT
>SCTL01000873.1 GCA_004297495.1 Verrucomicrobiota bacterium | reverse complement strand
CCGTCCAGCGCAACACCGGCCTCAAGGAAGCCCGCGGCGAAATCATCTACTTCCTCGACGACGATTCCGTCGCGCCGCCGGGCAATCTCCGTCGCGCCGTCGAACATTTCCGCGATCCGAAAGTGAAAATCGTCGGCGGCCCGAACCTTTGTCCGCCGGATGCGCCGGAGCTGGAACAGGTCTTCGCGCTCGTGCTGGCGAGCTGGCTGGCGTTCGGCCCGAGCCGCGCGCGTTACGCCAGCGTGGGCGCGGTGCGCGAATCGGGCGAAAAAGAATTGATCCTCTGCAATCTGCTCGCGCGCCGCGACACGATGCTCGAACTCGGCGGCTTCAACGAGGCGCTCTATCCGAACGAGGAAAACGCGCTGATGGACGAACTGCAAAAGCGCGGCGACAAACTCATCTACGATCCGCAACTCATCGTGCATCGCCGTCCGCGCTCGAACTTGAAAGCGTTCTGCAAAATGCTGAAGACTTACGGCCGTGGTCGCGCCGAGCAATTCCGCGAAACTCCCACGCTCGGCTCGGCGTTGAACTTCGTGCCGCCGATGTTCTTGGTTTATCTAGTCGCGTTGCCGCCGTTGATTATGTTTGCCGGTAAACTTTCGCTCGCTCGGTTCGCGCTCGCGCCACTTGCGTTCTACCTGTTCGTCGTGTTGCTCCAAGTCCTCGCGCTCACGCCGCGTGGCGGCGTGGTTCGCAGCCTGTGCGCGCTGCCGCTGATCATGCTCACGCATGTGCTTTATGGCTACGGTTTCTGGCGCGGACTGTTCACCAAATTGAACGCCGCCGCCACGCGCGCGGCCACGCCGGTGACGCTGGAAAGAATGTGAACATCATGAAAGCACGCGCCGCAGCTTCGCGCAGTGTTGAGAGATGGAAGCGAGCCGTCCCCTCGCATTTGGTAGGGACGCGTTCCACCGCGTCCCTTTTCATTTTGGAAAAGTTTGGGACGCGGTGGAACGCGTCCTTACCGGATTTTCGGATGGCCGCAGGCGCAAAAACGTCTCTATGAAAACTTCGCGCTGGAGCAAAGCCGCCAAGGGCAGCGCTGATCCGCAACGGGCCGAACATTTCTTCAAGCTCCTCGCCGCCACCGAAGCCGGAGTGGTTGTGACAAAGGCGAGCGAAGATTCACTTCAAATTCTCGCCGCACTGTTCGCCGGTTCGCAGGCGATGGGCAATCTACTCGTGGCCAATCCCGCGTGGCTCGATTCGCTCGCGCCGGAGCGCGTACAACATCCGCGCCGAAAGCAGGGACTGCTCGCGGAGTGGAGGAAGCTTTCCGAGCCGTTGCTCGCCGCGCGCGATTATGCCGGCGCGCTGGCAGCGTTGCGGCAATTCAAACAACGCGAGATGTTGCGCATCGCGGCGCGCGATCTGGCGCGACTCAGCAATGCAATTGAAATCACGCGAGAGATTTCCGACGTGGCGGATGTTTGTTTGAACGGCGTGTGGGAGATTTGCCGACGGCAATTCACTGAACGCTTCGGCACGCCGCATCATCAGGACGCGCAGGAGCGCTGGCACGCCACGGAGTCGTGCGTTCTTGGCATGGGCAAGCTGGGCGGGCAGGAATTGAATTACAGTTCCGACGTGGACGTGCTGTTCGTCTATGCGGATGAGGGTAACGTATTCAAAGAGCCGCCTGCCAAAAACAAATCGCCGCGAGCCGTGATGTCGAGCCACCAGTTTTTCAATCGCCTTGCCGAATCGTTCATCGCCGAAGTGTCGCGCATGACAAGCGAGGGCGCGTTGTTCCGCATTGATCTGCGGCTGCGGCCCGAAGGCGACGCCGGGCCGCTCACGCGTTCGCTGGAGAGCTACGAAAATTTTTACGCGCAGTGGGGACAGACGTGGGAGCGCATGATGTTGATCAAGGCGCGTGGCGTGGCCGGCAGTGAATCGCTGGCGCACGAGTTTTTGGAAATGATCCAGCCGTTCCGCTATCCGCGCCTGGTGAACGAGCGTGTGCTACGCGAAGTCGCGGCGATGAAGGACCGCATCGAAAACGAAGTCGTGAAGGCGGGCGAACTGGATCGCAACGTGAAGCTGGGACGCGGCGGGATTCGCGAAATTGAATTCGTCGTGCAGGCGCAGCAGTTGTTGCAAGGCGGGCGGCATCCGTTCCTGCAAGGGGCGCAAACTTTGCCGGGCTTGGAGAAGCTCGCCCAATATCAGCTGCTCACGCCGGACGACGCGAGGCAGTTGCGCGAGGCGTACTGTTTTCTGCGCGATGTCGAGCATCGCTTGCAAATGGAGGACAACCGGCAGACGCACACGATTCCGGCGAATCGAGTGGCTCAGGAACGGCTGGCGCGACTGATGGGTTTTCCCGCGCTGGCAAAGTTCGAGCGCCAACGCGTCGCGCACACGCAGAACGTGCGGTGGGTTTATGACCGGTTGTTGCGCGCGGAATCAAGTCGGGGCGCCGGTGAGTTTCCGGATTCGTTCGGGGGACACGAGGCGGAGTGGAAGGATATTTTGCGCCGCCACTGGTTTCGCGACCCAGAAGCCGCGTTGCGTGTGCTAAAGGAATTTGTCGAAGGGCCGGGCTACGTTCACGTCTCGCCACGCACGGTGGAACTCGCACGGGAACTTTTGCCGAAGATTTTTGGCCTGTGCCGGAGTGACAAACGGGAGTCGCCCGCGAAAAAGCTGCCGGAGAAAGTTCTGTCCGACCCCGACCGCGTGCTGACGCGGCTGGATAATTTCATCACCGCCTACGGCACGCGCGCGGCGTTGTTCGAGTTGTGGACGAGCAATCCGCCGTTGCTGGAAATGCTGCTCCTGCTCTTCGATCGCTCCGAGTTTCTGGCCGAGATGGCGATCCGCGTGCCGGATCTGGTGGATGATCTGGTGATGGCGGGCCGGCTGCGTCAGCGCAAGACGGCGAAGGAAATCCTGACCGACCTGCGCCACGGCGCGCGCGACGCCGATCAATTCGCCTGGCTGCGGCGTTATCACGAGGCGGAATTGATGCGGCTCGGGCTGCGCGACATTCTCGGACTGGTGGACATTGAAACCAATTTCACCGAACTCTCCGCGCTGGCGGACGCGTGCCTGCAATACGCGCTCGAAGTCGTGATGCGGCAAAATAAAATCAAGTCGCCGCCGTTCGTGGTGATCGGTCTCGGCAAGCTGGGCGGCAGTGAAATCAATTACGGCTCGGATCTCGACGTGGTCTTCGTCGCGGATACGAAGGCAAAGGATTTGCCTAAACTGCAAAAGCTGGCCGCGCAGTTCATGGATTTGATCTCGCGTCGGACGGAACAGGGAACGGTGTTTCAACTCGACGCGCGGCTGCGGCCCGATGGCGAAAAGGGATTGTTGGTGAATACGTTGCCAGCGTACGAGGATTACTACCGGCAGCGCGCGCAGCTTTGGGAGCTTCAATCGCTCACGCGCGTGCGGGTGGTGGCGGGCGATTTGGCGGTGGGCGAAAGATTTCAGAAACTGGCGGCGCGGCTGACGGATTTTGGGGGAAAGCAGAAAGCAGAAAGCAGAAAGCAGAAATCTGCCGGCGCACGTCCGGTGAGTTTCGCGGCAAATTGGAGACAGAAAATCCACGAGATGCGGCGGCGGATCGAGAAGGAGCGCACGCCTGCCGGGCAGGATGAACTCGCAATCAAAACCGGAACGGGCGGTTTGATGGACGCAGAGTTCATCGCGCAGGCTTTGTGTCTGGAGCACGGCTGGCAGGAGGCGCACACGTTGCGGGCGCTGGAACTGGCGCGTGACGCGGGCGTGCTGCCGGACGCGGATAAGTTGATCCAAAACTACCGGCAGTTCCGCCGCCTGGAAGGAATTTTGCGGCGCTGGAGTTACGAGGGTGAAACCGTTTTGCCGACTGAGCCAGAGCCGTATTATCGCGTCGCGGTGCGCTGCGGATTTTCCACGCCTGCGGAATTCCGCGCGGTGCTGGCCGGTTGGCGTGCGGTGGTGCGGGAGGTTTATTTGCAATTCTTCCAGCCCGGAACGACGACGGGAGCGAGAAAACGGCGCTAGATTTTTCCGAACCGTCGCGCAGGCAGTCATTGCC
>SCTL01000872.1 GCA_004297495.1 Verrucomicrobiota bacterium | reverse complement strand
GGGGCGGGCGGCGGGACAGTGTGGATTCCGGCGGGGCGGTATTTGTCGGGCAGCATTCATCTGACGAACAATTTGAATTTGCATCTCGACGCCGGCGCGGTGATCGTCGCCGCGCCGCAGAAGATGAACGCTTACGATGAAACCGAGCCGTGGGAAGGCACGGCGTATCAGGACGGCGGGCACACTTACTTCCACAACAGTTTGCTTTGGGGCGAAAATCTGACGAACGTTTTCATCACCGGACCGGGAATGATTTTCGGCGAAGGACTCGTGAAGGGTGACGCGCAGCAGGACAAGCGCAGCGGTTTTTCAAACTGGCAGAATCCGTCCGCACCGCGAACCAATTTGCCGCCCGACCGCGTGGGCAACAAAGCCATCGCGCTGAAGCTTTGTCGCAATGTCATCCTGCGCGATTTCACGATTCTCAAGGGCGGCCACTTCGCCGTGCTCGCGACCGGCTGCGATGGGATGACGGTGGATAACGTGACGATGGACACCGACCGCGACGGCATTGACATTGATTGCTGCCGCAACACGACGGTTTCCAATTGCCGCATCAACTCGCCCTTCGACGACGGCATTTGTCCCAAAAGCAGCTTCGCGCTCGGACGCAATGTCATCACGGAAAACCTCACCATCGTGAACTGCCAGGTGTCCGGTTTCGAGATGGGCACGCTGCTCGATGGCACGATGAAACCCAGTCGAGTCAAGAATGGCCGCATCAAGTTCGGCACCGAGGCCAACGGCGGCTTTCGCAATTGCACCGTGGCGAATTGCACGTTCCGCGGCTGTCGCGGGCTGGCGCTCGAAGAAGTGGACGGCGGCATCATGGAGAACATCACGATCAACAACATCACGATGATGGACGTGGCGGCGTATCCGATTTACATCACGACCGGCAGCCGCAATCGCGGGCCGAACGTCACCGTGCCGAGTCGCGCGAAAAATATTTTGATCTCGAACGTCATCGCGACGGGTGTTGAGCCGATGAGCGGGATTCAGATCACGGGCTTGCCCGAGCAGCCCATCGAAGGCGTACGATTGGAGAACATCCGCATCGTCTTCAACGGCGGCGGGACGAAGGAAGACGCGGCGCGCACACCGAAGGAATTGGGCACGGGCTATCCCGAGCCGAAGAATCTTGGAACGATGCCGGCCTATGGATTGTTCGCGCGCAACGTGCGCGATCTGGAACTGGCGAACGTCCGCGTGAGCTTTGAAAAAGAAGACCTGCGACCGGCGATGGTTTGCTTGAACGTGGACGGCCTGGAGATTGATGGCTTCAAGGCGCAACTCGCCGAGGGCGTTCCGGCGGCGAGGTTCGAGGACGTGAAGCGGTTGGTGGTGCGCAATTCGCCGGTGTTGGATGAAGTGAAGGCCCAATAATGAAGCGTTTATGAAAATGATCTTGAGCCGGTGTTTACGCCCGCCCTCACCCCGGCCCTCTCCCCCGGGGAGAGGGAGAAGCCGGTGGAGGTCTCTCGAAGTTTGGAAATCGGTATCGCAATCGCCACTTTGTTCCGGTTCGCGAACTGAGGCACGGCGAACCGGCGCACAAGAACTCTACGCGACGCGGCGGATGTTTCTCCCTCTCCCTGGGGAGAGGGTTGGGGAGAGAGCGGGCCACGACACAATCCTCGTAGCCTTGAAGCTGGTTCTCGCGGTCAGCTTCGTCGCTTCGTGCCTCGCGGTTTCAGCGGCTGATCCCACGAATGCGCCGGCGACCAACGCGGTTGTCAGCGAATACCCGTCGCCGCCGTCCGTGCTTCCCGGCAAGGGGCTGGCGCAACACGACTTCCTTTA
>SCTL01000871.1 GCA_004297495.1 Verrucomicrobiota bacterium | reverse complement strand
TCTCTCCAACTACCTCGCGCAGGCGGAGCAGGAACTCGCGGTCAACACCAACCTCGTCCAGCAAATCGAGTCCACCTACGAACGGCTCGGCACAAATTATTTCAGCGACGCGAAGACGCCCGAGGAAGCGAAGGCAAAGATTCGTGAGCTGATGATCAAGGATCGGCAAGTCACCGCCGCGCGCAAGGAAGCCAATGCGCTGCTCACGCAGGTCTATAATCTCGAGCCGCGCAAAGCCGAGAATCTGTCCACGCTGGCGGCGAGCAAAGGTCTCGCGGTTCAAGTCAGTGAACCTTTCACCAGTGGCGAACCGCCGGAGTCGTTGAAAGTGGACGCGACCTTCACGCGGGAAGCGTTCAAGCTTTCCAGCGACGAACCCTTTGCCGGGCCCATCGCCGGCGAGGACGGCTTCTACCTCATTGCCGCCAACAAGACGTTGCCGAGTGAGGTGCCATCGCTCGATCAAATTCGCGAGCGCGTGACCTCGGACTTCAAACTTATTTCCGCCATCACCATGGCGCGGCAGGAAGGAATGGAGTTTGCGGCCCGCCTCACCAATGCGCTGGCGGCTGGCCGGTCATTCACCTCGGTTTGCGCCGAGGCCAGACTCAAGCCCGTGCTCCCCGCGCCCATCGCGCCCGGCACGACCAATTCGCCGGAAGTCGAAGCTCACGTGAATCTGCTGTTGTTCAAACGTGCCGTGTTCGGCACGGCCATCGGGGCGGCGAGTCCGTTCGTGAACTCGCAGGACGGCGGGTTCATCGTTTACGTGCAATCCAAACTGCCGCTCGATGAAGCGGTCGTGCAGGCGCAGTTGCCGCGTTTCACGGAATCCATCCGCAACGCCATGCAGAACGAGGCGTTCCAGAATTGGTTCCGCAAGGAAGCCGAAACGGGCCTGCGCGACGTTCCGTATTTCCGCCAGCCGGCGGCGATGAGTGGTGCCGCCAGGAAATAAGGCTCGCCGCCTCTTAATCTTTATCTCAGCCCGGCGACCCGGAGGATTAAGATTAAGATTAGGATTAAGAGTAAGAAGAGAAGAGCGCCGCGGCTGGAGCGCAGGAAAAACCAACACGTGATTCTCTTCGTCAAGTTTCCATGAGCGCGTTCATCAAACTTTCCTCGCCCGCCACCAAAGAGTTCTGGGAAATCCCCGTGCTCTTCGAGGACGAGCACCTGCTCGCGCTCGACAAGCCCTCCGGCCTGCTCACCTCGCCCGACCGTTACGATCCCAACCGCCCGAATCTCATGCGGTTGTTGCACGACGCCATCGCCGCGCAAAAACCCTGGGCCGCCGAACGCAAACTCACTTACCTCAGCAACGCGCACCGGCTCGATTTCGAAACCAGCGGCATCATTCTCCTCGCGAAAAACAAACCCGTGCTGGTGGCGCTGGCCAGTTTGTTCGGCGCGGAAAAGCCGGCGAAGAAATACGTGGCGCTCGTGCGCGGCGAACCGCTCGCGGCGAATTTTGAAGTGGACGCCAAACTCGCGCCGCACCCGGTGCGCGTCGGCGAAATGCGCGTGGACTCGAAAGGCGGGAAAAAATCGAAGACGGTTTTCGAGGTCGCGGAAAAGTTCCACGGCTACGCGCTGTTGAACTGCCATCCGCTCACGGGCCGCACGCACCAGATTCGCGCGCATCTGCGGCACGCGGGATTTCCCATCGTGGGCGATGAACTCTACGGCGGCAAACCGCTCTGGCTTTCGCGGCTCAAAAAGGATTATCGCCTCAAGCCCGGTCGCGAGGAGCGCGCGCTGCTCGCCCGCGTGGCGTTGCACGCGACGGAACTCACGCTGCCTCATCCCGTCACCGGCGAAAAGGTCGTGATTAAATGCGACTGGCCGAAGGATTTGAAAGTGGCGGTGAAGTATCTGCGACAGTATGCGGTGTAGCGGCGTCTCGGCAGAGCGCCGTAAACTAAATTGAGAATGGCGGCGCTCTGCCGAGACGCCGCTACGCTGTTAGGAAACCACCCAGCGCAGCACCGCCTTCTGCACGTGCAGCCGGTTCTCCGCCTGATCGAAGATCGTCGCCGCGTTCGCCTCGAAAGTTTTCTCGTCAATCTCCTTCCCGCGATACGCCGGCAGACAGTGCATCACCAGCGCATTCTTCTTCGCGAGCTTCACCACGGATTGATTGATCTGGAAACCGTTCAGCGCCGCGAGCCGGTCGGCGGATTCCGCCTCCTTACCCATCGAAACCCAGACGTCGGTGTAAAGCACATCCGCGTCGCCAGTCGCGGCTTTCAAGTCGTCGGTACAAATGACTTTGCCACCGGCGCGCTTCAGCAGTTTCGCATCGGGCTGGAATTTTTTCGGCGCGGCGATTCTCAACTCGAAGCCAAGTTTTGCCGCCGCAAAAATCCACGAGCTTGCCACATTGCACGCCCCGTCGCCGATGAACGTGACCACTTTGCCCGCCGCGCTGCCGAGTTTTTCGTGAATGGTCTGCAAGTCGGCGAGAATCTGGCAGGGATGCTCCTCGTCCGTGAGCGCGTTGATCGTGGGAATCTTGGCGTAGGCGGCAAATTCCTCGACGTCCGCCTGGGCGAACGTGCGGAAGACCGCGCCGTGGACCATGCGGCCCATGACGCGCGCGGTGTCCTTGATCGGCTCGCCGCGGCCCATCTGAATATCACCGGCGCTGAGAAACATCGGTCGCCCGCCGAGTTCGCTCACGCCAACCTCGAACGACACGCGCGTGCGCGTGGACGACTTGGAAAAAATCAGCGCCCACGTCTGGCCCTTCAACGGTTGGAAGGCGTGATGGCCGCGCTCGCGTTTCATCACCGCCGCGTCGGCGAGAATCCGTTCGATCTCCACCGCGCTCAGCTTTTCGATGCTTAACAGATGTTTCATGGCAATCCCGGGAATACCCGCAAAGGACGATTTATTACAATCAGGCGGCAAGTTTCGCAATCACCGACTCGATGATGTGCAATCCTTCCTGTGCCTCGGTCCGTGAGAGATTGAGCGCAGGCAGCAGTCGCAGCACGTTCGTGCCGGCGGGAATCACGAGCACGCCCGCCTCTTGCAGGCGCGCGACGAGCAGCGCCGCCGGCGTCTTGCCCTCGACCGTGAGCGCGGGAATGTTTGGCGCGAGTTCCACGCCGAGCATGAAGCCGAGGCCGCGCACCGTGCGGATGATATTCGGATGTTTTGTCGCGAGCTGCGCGAGGCCTTGCTTGAGGAACTCGCCGGTGTTGCGCGCGTTGTCCGCGAGCTTCTCGCGCTCGATCACTTCGAGCACTTTCAGTCCCACGGCGCAAGCCAGCGGCGAGCCGCCGTAAGTCGTGCCGTGCGTGCCTGCGCCGAGCAGGTCGGCGTACGGCGCGCGCACCCAGAATGCGCCCATCGGGAAACCGCCGCCCAACGACTTCGCCATCGAAACGCCATCGGGCAAAAAATCTTCCGCGCCGCTGACGCCTTCGAGAATTCTTTGAAAGCTTTGGAATCTTCCGCTGCGGAAATGCCCGCACTGCACGCTGTCCATCAGCAGTAAAAGTTTTTTCTCGTCGCACAGCGCGCGCAGACCGAGCAAATACTCGGGCGTGGCGGGAGTCACGCCGCCTTCGCCTTGAATGCCTTCAATCATGATGGCGACCGTCGCGGGAGAGACAGCCTCGCGCATCGCGGCCAGATCGTTGTAGGGGACGTGACGAAAGCCCGGCGTCATTGGCTCGAAACCTTTCTTCACCTTCTCCTGTCCGGTGGCGGAAATGCCCGCAAGCGTACGACCGTGAAATGAATTCACCGTGGTAATGATTTCGAAGCGGCCTTCATCGTGTCCGAACTTGCGTGCCACTTTGAACAGACCTTCGTTCGCCTCGCCGCCGCTGTTGCTGAAAAACATTTTGCCCGGCCCGAGATGTTGCACGAGCGCTTGCGCCAGCCGGCCTTGCGGCTCTTGGTAGTAGAGATTGGAAACGTGGACGAGTTTGCGCGACTGCTCGACGAGCGCCTCGGTGATGGCCGGATGCGCGTGCCCGAGCGCGCACACCGCAATGCCGCCGCCGAGATCGAGATAGCGTTTGCCGTGAACGTCGAACAGCCGGCTGCCCGCGCCGTGACTGAGCGCGAGTTCGAAGCGCCCGTAGCTCGGCACGACGTATTTGCTGAACAGCTCGCGCACCGACTCGAATTGGTTTCGGATGATCGGCGGCGGGGTGGGGACAAGTTCTTTCATTTCGGATTGGCGATTGCGGATTGCGGATTGTTTCTTACTCGGGCGGTTTTGGACGAGGCGACAACGATGGCGAGAATTTCCTCACCCTCTTTCATCAAAGCGGAAATCAAAGTTGGTTTGACCAGATTCGACTCCACCAACATTTCGAGCCAGTAGATGGATTCGTCGCACTCTTCTTCGACTATGCCCAGCTTGGCGATGAAACCGGCGCGCGACTTGGCGCGGCACACGGCCCGATAATTTGCGCCGACTGACGTGCCGCTGCGTAGTAACTGGCGTCCAATGACACCGGCGGTTGGAGTGCGGGGCAGAGCCTCGACCAATTTCACAATCCGGATTCCGAACTGTTTGGTGCGTTGTTTGAGTTCCGCCGCATTCACGCGCGCGATGATTCCAAAAAATCCGCAATCCGCAATCGCCAATCCGAAATCACAGGACCACTTCCGTGCCCACGCCTTCGTCGGTGAAAATTTCCAGCAGCACCGCGTGGGGCACGCGGCCGTCCACAAAGGAAACTTTTTCCACGCCCGCTTTGATAGCGGCGACGGCGCTGTCCACCTTCGGAATCATGCCTTTGTCCACGATGCCGGCGGTCTTGAGCGCGGGGACTTCGCTGATTTGCAAATGCGCGATGAGCGTGGCCGGGTCCTTCGGGTCGCGCATCAAGCCGGGCACGTCACTCATGAAAACGAGCCGCACGGCCTTGAGCGCGATGGCGGCCTGAGCAGCGGCGACGTCGGCGTTGCAGTTGTAAATCTTGCCGTCCTCGCCGAGTGCGACGGGGCTGATGACCGGCGTGATGCCACGGCGGATGCACTGGCGCAATGGATCGGTGTTCACTTCGATCACTTCGCCGACGTAGCCGACGTCAATCTTGCTGCCGGGGTTGTCTTTGTCGTCGAGCAGCAGCTTGCGGCATTTGAAAATGTCCGCACCGCAAAACCCGCGCGCCTTGCCGCCGAGCGATTCGATGGTCTTCACGATCTCGGGATTGATCTCGGCGGACAACACGCGATTCACCACGTCCACAGTCGCCTCGTCGGTCACGCGCATGCCCTGGATGAAATTCGCCTTCAACCCGGCGGCTTCCATCGCGCGCGTGATGGCCTTGCCGCCGCCGTGGACGACGACGGGATTGATCTCGACGGCTTCGAGGAAAACGATGTCGCGCGCGACGCCGTTGCGCACGGCGGCATCGGGCGAGTCCATGAACGAGCCGCCGTATTTCACGACGAAGGTCGCGCCGCTGAATTTCTGGATGTAAGGCAACGCTTCGAGCAGCGTCGCGGCTTTGGAGATCAGGTCTTGCATGGAGTCGGCTGAAACTGTTTCTGAAAAGGTTTGGTCAATTCCTCGGGAGAGCAGTTGAATTCAACGTATTGTTTGAGCCGGTTAAGGGTGACTTTCATGGCGCATTGGTTTTCGCACTAGGCTGACTCAACCCGTCGAAGAATCTTTGAATCTCCAAATCTGAAGAGCCGGCTGATTTTAGCAACTCAACCGCGCTTTGATGCGTTGCTTTGCTGTCGTAAGAGTCGTCTGTGATCGAACCGCTTGTTGCTCGCGTGACAAGCTCTACAGTCGTCTTCGCCATTAATTTGTTCCGCTCGGTCAGCGTTCTTATCTCCTCCAACTTCTGATCGACAACTTTTACTGTGTTGCCAGCCAAGCCAAAGCTCTCGACTTTGCCTGATCCAACCAAGAACAGGATCGAAATGAGGAAAACCAGCGAAGTCAAACAGGCGTAATGTTGCCAGCCGCGCAAATCCCGTTTGTGGATTTGCCAGATGAGATAGACCGCGCCGATTGCAGGAGTGATGATTGCCATCTTCATCATACATTTTCCTTTCGCATACTTGTGTTCCAGTTTGTGCGGACGCACGCTTTCCGAATCAAAACTGTTTCAAAAACCGCACGTCGTTTTCGTAGAAGAGGCGGATGTCGTTGATGCCGTAGCGGAGCATGGCGATGCGTTCGATGCCGAAGCCGAACGCCCAACCAGTCCAGACTTCGGGATCGTAGCCGACGTTTTCGAACACGACCGGGTTGACCATGCCGCAGCCGGCGATCTCCAGCCAGTCCTTGCCCATCTTCTTCACGAGCGCGTTGGTGAAATCAATTTCGTAGCTCGGCTCGGTGTAGCTGAAGTAGTGCGGTCGGAAACGAATCTTCACGTCGCTGCCCATGAGTTCGCGGAAAACAAATTCGACCGTGCCCTTGAGGTCGCCGACGGTGACGCCTTTGTCCACGTAAAGGCCCTCGATCTGGTGGAAGGTCGGGTTATGCGTGGCGTCGGCGTTGTCGCGGCGATACACGCGGCCCGGCACGATGATGCGCACGGGTGGCGGTTGGGATTTCATCACGCGAATCTGGACCGAGCTTGTGTGCGTGCGGAGGAGAAGTGATGAACGTCCGCCCTCACCCCCAGCCCCTCTCCCATCGGATGGGAGAGGGTGGCCGTCAGGCTGGGTGAGGGTTTGCAGATAGAACGTGTCTTGAGAATCCCGCGCTGGGTGATCGGCCGGAGTGTTCAGCGCGTCAAAGCAATGATACTCGTCCTCGATCTCCGGCCCGTCGGCGACGGCGAAACCAATCTTGCGGAAGGCGCGGACGATGTCCTCCGTGACCTGCGTGAGCGGATGCAGTTTGCCGAGTGCGCGGCGGCGACCGGGCAGCGTGAAATCAGTCGGCTCTTTGGGCAACGCGGCTTTCAACTCCAGTTCTTCGCGGTGCGCGACGAGCGCGGCTTCAAGTTCGACCTTGGCAGCATTGATGAGTTTGCCGGCGGTGGGTTTTTCTTCTTTCGAGAGCGTGCCGAGTTGTTTCATCAGCGCGGTGAACTTGCCGTGCGGGCCGATCCACGCGCCTTTGG
>SCTL01000078.1 GCA_004297495.1 Verrucomicrobiota bacterium | reverse complement strand
GACCTTGCTCCAACCGCTCGCGGTGAAATCCGGCTGCGTCCAACCGGCAGTGACGCCGCCGAGATTCGTGGCGATCTGCCAGTCGAGCGGCCAGGCGATTTCTGTTTCGGCCAAGCCGAGGCCGGCCCGCCGGATGCCGCTCAGTTCCTCCATCGGGATATAGCCGTGCTCGAATCCAATGTTTTCGTAGAGCAGCACGATTTCATTCGTTCCCGCGCGCAACTGGCCGCCGATGTCGAAACGGTTGTCGAACTCGTCCGGCTGAATGCGATCGAAGGACTTCTTTTTGTTGCGCGTCGCCGCAGCAGCGTAGGCATCGTCAGGGTAAAGGCGTTTCGCGAGCTGCCCGTTGACCTGCGCGGAAACGAGGTCGCGGCTGAAGGAGTTCACCAGCAGCTTCGTGAGATTTGTCACCTCATCAATCGGAGCGCGGCTGTGCTGAAAGCCAGCCGCAGCATCTTGCAACGCGCTGCGGCCGGTCTGCGACACAGCCGCGCTCCGGTTCTGAAGCGTAAACCGGGCGCGATAGAGCACATAACGCTGGTCGCTCACGCCAAGTTCCGGCAGCGATTTTCCGGCGGGCAATGGCTGCCAAGGGCCGTCGAGCGGTTCGTGATGCTTGAGCGCGGAGGCGATTCGCACCGGTGCGGGCAGCGTGGCTGGACGTGCAATGGGATTCTGCAGCTTGGGATACCAGACGCCTTCCGTCGGTGTTTTGCCTGGAGGGATGACGAGCACCTTCGCCCCGAGCGCACCTAGTTCGTAATTCACGTCGAACGGCGGGAGATTCGCAGACTGTGCGACGGATTCGCTCGTCTTAATCAACACGCGATTGCCCTCCTGATCCGTGTTGTAAATCGGCCCGGCGGGTGTGGCAGTGTTGCCGGGAACAACGGTGACTTTTCCAGAAACAGGATTCCTCGCATCCGTGCTGGTGAGAAACAAAAATCGCGTGCCGTCCGGACTGACGCGCACGCCGCCGAACAGATTCGTCGGCCCGCCCTGAAGTTCGCATGGCCCGCCCTCGGCGCGCAGCAACTGCGTTTCGTTTTCGCGGATGAATTGATTCACGCTCACCGCCGCTTCGTATTTCGCTCCGCGCGCGCCCCACTCGCGGATCGCCGCGTTGTAATCGTAGGTCGTGGTCTGCCCGCGCGCCTGCCAGCCGCCGAAATGCGTGCCCCCCACAAACACATAACTGTTCAAGCCGCCCGCACCGCCGAGCAGCGACATGAGGCTGATGGCGTTGTAATGGCGCGCATCGGAGAAGTTCTCCTCGCTCAAGCGTTCGTTCACAAGCGCAAACCAGCCGCCCTGCAACTCGGTGACGAAGCCCGGCGCGTCCGGCTGTTTCGCGCGCAGCGACATCATGCGTTGTGCGCAACTCGGCGCTTCGGTCAGGCCGACGTAGTAATTGTCGCTGTCGAACACCTGCGAGAGCGACGGCCCGTCGCTGGTCCGGCACTCGCGCGTGAGGCAGGTGAACATCGGAACTTCCACACCGGCATTCGTGACGGATCCTAACAGGGCTTCTAGCAGCTTCGGTTTGTCGGGGCACTTGTGGTGATCGTATTCGTTTTCAATTTGCACCAGGATGATGCCCCTGCCGCCTTTCACTTTGCGGGTGATTTGCTCGCGCGCGAAGAGCTTGCACACGGCGTCATACCAATGAACGCTCCACGCAATGTGCGCGTCGTCAGCGCTGCGCAGCCAGAATTCCTTGCCCGTCCACGGATTGAACTTCGCCAACCAGCGCGGATAACCGCCGCCCGCCCACTCGGCGCAGATGAATGGCCCGGGCCGGACGATGGTGTAAAATCCAAATTCATCCTGCGCCATCTTCAGCCAGGCTTCGACTTCGCTCAGGTCCACCTTGGAATAGTCGTCCAGCCCCGAGGGCATTTCGCGCTCTTGCCAGTTCCATGGGACGTAGGCGTCCACGGTGTTGAAGCCGGCGTCCTTGATTTTCTGAAACCGGTCGCGCCACAACTCGCGCGGCGTGCGGAAATAATGGAACTCGGCGCTGCGGATGAACGTGTCCTGCCCGTCTATCGTGAAGCAGTGGCTGTCGTAGCGAATGCGGTCCGGCTGCGGGAAATGCTTTGTCGGGCTGGAAGGCGTCTGAGCGAGAAGACTCGCGCAGCCCATTAGAATCACCGCGCAGGCGAGCAGCAGACGAAACCACCTTTGGACCGGAGCGCGGCCTTCAGGCCGCTTCAGCGTTCGCCCGCCGGTTGATATCCGATTGCACAATATCTTTCGGCTGGTGAAGCGGCGTAAACGCCGCGCTCCATTGCGCTGCCTTGTGCTTCGGATATTTCCAGCTTCGGTTGTCACGTTCATTCGAAGACGTTCACTTCTCGCACTGCGCGACGTTCGAGTGAACCGAGTAGCCGCCGGTGTTGTAGGAGCAAATGCGATAACGCAGGGCCGAGGGCCGTTCGATGCCGGTGTTTTCAAAACGAGTTGCGTCGGCAGTGAGGTCCGCGATCTCGTAGAAGGGCGCACCGTCGAGCGACGCTTCAATCTTCACGCCGGCTTGCAAAGTGCCGGTGGCGTTCTTCCAGTCCAGACGCACCACACCGTCGTCGAGCGTGGTCGCGGTGAGCGCGTCCGGCGCAGCGGGCGGTGTTGGCGGCTGCCGTTCGATTGTCACGTGGTCGAAGATGCCTTTTGCGGAATCAGTCGCTTTGCGTCCAGGCGGAGTTCCGCCGGTGCTCGCAAGCAGTCCCGCTAGAACACTGCGCGGCAACGCAACGGTGCTTTGGCCGATCTTGAACCACTCGATGCCGTCGGATGATTGATACGCGGTGAACTCGTCGCCCACACGCTGGATGCGAAACCAAACCGGCAGCCAGGTGTAATCGCAGCCGCGTTGAACGGTGGTTCTGCCATCGGCCCGCACGCGGAAACGCGCAAGGCGACCGCCGAGTTCGCCCAAGGTCACCGCGAGAACGCGCGGCTTTTTCACATTCGATTCGCGAACCGTCAGCCCCATCATGCCGACGCTTCCCTGCCAATCGGCCAAGCGAGCGGTGACGCAGAAGTCGCCCTCCACGGGTTGGCCGGCGAAGCTCCCGTCCACGTCGCGGCCCGAGGCAGGCACGACGAATGAACTGCCCGCCACCGATTCGCAATAGAGCGTGCCCTTGGCGGAAACGCCTCGGCTGGCGGGCGGCAGCGCCTCGCTCTTGGCCGCGACGGCGCTCACGACTGCGGAGGGTGCGCTTTTGCCGGCATTGTTGAGCGCGGCGATTATGTAGTAGTAAGTGACGCCGGCCTTGACGGCGGTGTCCACGTAGTTGGGCGTGGTCCAGATTTTGGTCGAGTAGATGGACGTGAATGGACCGCTTGAATTCGTGGCGCGGCTGACTTCGTAACCGTGCGCGCTGTAAGCGCCGGAAGGCGACCAGCGCAACTCAACGCGTTGCAGTCCGGCAGTCGCGGTGACCTCGCGCGGAGTTGGCGGTGCTTGGGACGGCAGCGGGGAGGCTTTGGCATCGAGCGTGTAGGTGAGCGTGCCGTAGCCGAGGACATCAATTTCGCCCGGTTCGGGGCGACGCAGGTCGGCCAAGAGTTTGACGTTCGGAGCTTTCAGCCCCTGGCGAACAATGTAGTGATTGTAAACCAACTCGAAGTGCGAGGCGGCAAGTCGCCCGTGGTAATTCCCGGAGATGTAGAACTGGTTCGCGTTGTCGCAATTGTTGTAATAGTTGTAAGGCACGCCCTTCCACAGTGTGTATTGCGCGGTGTGCTCGGCAGCGCCGAGCAGGCGGTTGTTGTCGTAGCTGAAAAGATCGAGACCTTGATTCCACGCGATCTGGCACATTTCAAAGAGTAGGCCCTGACCGCCCATGACGTGCGCGTAATCGCGGCCGCTCTCCTGCCATTGAACGAGGCCGCCCTCGAAGTGGAAATTCGCAGCGTTGGTAATCGAGCCAGTGCCGCGGCCATGTTTGAAATACTCGACGGCTTCGTCGAACTTCGCGCGGTCGTCGCAGAAAACGCCGATGGCGATGATCGCGCGCATATTGCAGGTGTCCCAATTGGCCCAATAGGCGGAGTCGCAGCCGCCGTTGTGGCGGGTAAGGAAATCGTGGCAGACGGGATAAAAGTAATTCAGAAGCATCCGCTTGAAGC
>SCTL01000870.1 GCA_004297495.1 Verrucomicrobiota bacterium | reverse complement strand
ACATCACCAACCACGTTTACAAGGAAACACGTGAAATCGTCCACGACCTCGTGGACGATTTCACGTGTTTCCTTGTAAACGTGGTTGGTGATGTAACCCCAGGAGTTTTTGGAAACGGAGGTGCAAGTCTGCCAGAGCGCCGGACGAATCTCGGAAACCTGACCGCGTTCCATGTCGAACACGCCCGCGCCTTGCGGAAACGAAATGCCTTCCCACTCCTTGAAGTTGATCGCGACCTCTTTCTTCCACTCAACGCCGCGATTGTAGTAATAAGCCGCAAAAATCTTCAGATACGGTTGAAACACCGGCTGGCAGATCCACCAGTCGAAATACATCACTTGCGGCTGATACTTGTCCACAATCTCGCACGAGCGCAGCAGCCAATCGTCAAGGAAAGCTTTGTCCGGCGGCTCGGCTTGCGCTTCGGACGTGCGCTTGTTGACCGCCGGGCCGTAGAGCGCAGCGTTGTTCGTATCGCGGACGTCGGAGTCAAAATACATTCCGTTGTCGAAGAAGAACCAATGCTCCGCGCGATGCGACGACGCGCCGAAGACGATGCCCGCTTTGCGAAATGCCTTTGCCTCCTCAGCAATCAAGTCGCGGTGCGGCCCAAGTCTCTTTGCCGACCAATCGGTGTAATCGCTGGCATACATCGGAAAGCCATCGTGATGTTCGGCCACGGGCACGACGTATTTGACGCCGGCTTCCTTAAAGAGTTTTGCCCACGCGCTCGCGTCGAACTTTTCCGCTTTGAATTGCGGAATGAAATCCTTGTAGCCGAACTTCGATTGCGGGCCGTAAGTCTCGACGTGATGTTTGAACTCCTTTGAGCCTGCCACATACATGTCGCGTGGATACCACTCGCTGCCGAACGCGGGCACGGCATACGCGCCCCAGTGGATGAACAGCCCGAACTTCGCATCGCGATACCATTCCGGCGTCATGAAGCGGTTCGTGATGGATTCCCAGGTTGGCTGAAACGGTCCGCGCTTGGCTACGGTTTCAATCTCTTTCAGGCTAGCATCAATCTTGGCCTGGGGCACGGGCGAAACCCACGGCAAACGGACGTTGCTGACCATTTGCGTGCTGACTTTCCACAGGTAATCCAAATCCTTCTTCGTTGCGACGAACGCAGTGCCGTGCTTCAGGCCGGGCGGAAAAGTCATTTCACTGGTCACGTCCGTGAAAGTTTTGAAATTCCGCGTCTTCATGGCTGAGTAGTTATGCGCCTGGTACGACTCGTAATAAATCAGCCAGTCGTCGCCAACTTTCAGTCCGCACGGGCCTTCGGTGAAGTTCGCGGTGAGATTCGTGGAGATGTCGCGCCACGGACCGAGCAGCGAATCGGCAAACGCGACGCGGAGGTTGCGCTGCGGGCGGGTGTTGTCTTTGAGCAAGAGGACGTAGCCAGGTGAATCTTTGGATCGTAGCGGCGACTCGGCAGAGCGCCGCGAATCCGAACGGGCAGAATGTGCGGCGCTCTGCCGAGTCGCCGCTACGTCGAGATTCAAGATCTGGCAATCAATGACGCTGAAGTCCGGGTCGAAGAAAAGTTTCGTCGGCGAGAACGTTTTGA
>SCTL01000869.1 GCA_004297495.1 Verrucomicrobiota bacterium | reverse complement strand
CGGCACGCGCGGCGGGCCGGGCCGCGAGGTTTTCACCAACGCGCTCGTCAACAACGTCACCAACATGTCGCTGCTGATCGGCGTGCCGACGCTGCTCTGGGGCGTGGCCAGGCAGGCGAAGAAAAAGAACAAGGAGACGAAGGAGCTGAAACGCAAAGGCAAAAGCCGCGCCGCGCAGCAGACGCATGAGCTGAATCGCCTCTCGCTGTTGCTGACGTTGCTGGCGGTGTTGTTTTTCACCGGCGCGGTCTGGGCGCTGGCGCGCGATGGCAGACTTGATTTCGGCGATGGACTCGTGCTGGTGGGACTTTTTTTATTCTGGCAATGCTTTCACGTTTTTGAAGTGCTCAAGACGAACGTGCGGCAGAATCGCGCGTTCGATCTTTTCCTGGTGATGAATCTGGCGCTGCTCGGGGTGGGCGCGTATGGCGTTTATGTGAGCACGGACTGGCTGGTGACGTGGGTTTCCAGCGCGAAGACTGGATTCATCAGCGCAAAATATCTCGGCTGGCTCAGTGGCTGGCTGATGGTGCTGCCGAACGCGCTGCTGGCATTCTACTACGGCTGGCGTGGCAAACCGGAGGTCGTTTACACGTCGCAAGTCGGCGACGGTCACGTGTGCATCCCGCTCTGCGTGGGAATTTACGCGCTGTATCAACCGCTCGTCGTGTCGCCGCTGTTGCTGCATGGCTTGCTGCTGCTCGGCGGCGTGACGCTGGCGCACCTGCCGTTCATCGTGGCGCTGGGCCGGCTGCCGCGTTTCATGGGCTGGGTGCTGGTGGCGGTTTACGGAGTTTTTCTCTGGCGCGGGTTGCCGCGATGAGGAATTGAACAGGAGGCAACGGAGGAAACGGAGACGGCAAATTCCGATTCAACATGTTCATAGAAACGGCCCACTTGGAGTCATGGTCTCCGTTGTCTCTGTTCGCTCCTGTTAAATCCGTTTTAGTTTACGGATGGCGCAGACGGAAGAACGTCGAAGACGAAGCCGGATTGATCGTGAAATTCGTGGCCGTCATGGTGGCGGTGTTGGTGAGGTCAATCCAGTTCGTGCCGAGACCGACGCTGGCGGAGTTGGTTTGCATTTGCAGCAGCCAGCCGAGGTGCGTTGACGGCCAGGAAGCCGAGAGGGTGTTTCCTGCGACGCCGTACGAGAGGTTGGTCGGATAAGACGCGGTGAGCAGTGCGTAGCCAAGGCCGTCGTACCAAGTGCGGTTGTTCGCGCCGATGGTGGAGGGTTTGTCGTCGAGGAACACGCGGATGGTGCCGTTGCTGTCAGCGTTGGTGCTGCCGATGGCTGCCGCCAGCAACGCGCGGTTGCTCTCGACGAAAAGCGTCGGTGCCGTCGAATAGCTCAGCGTGCTCGCCAGCGGCGCGGCGGTGGCGCTGAGCGTGGCGGCGGCATCGGAGTGCGAGTAAAGCGGGTTCGCGCCGGCATTGGAAGTTAAGCCGGCGCGGATGCTCCAATTTTCCGTCGAGCCGGTGGCGTCCCAGAAAAAAACGTAGAGCGAGTAGCTCGCGCCCGCGATCAGATTGCTGATGGTCGTGCGGAGCTCGGGGGCGTTTTCAGCGGTCTCGCCGCCGGCTTCGTAGATGTTGCCGCTGGAGCCGAGCGGGGTGCGTTGTTCCCAGTTGTTGTCCGCGCCGGTGGTGCCGTTGAGTGGTGGGGTAAAGGTCGCGCCGTTCGCGAGCGTGGTGTTGCCGCCCGCGCCGGACGTCGCGTCCACGTAGGTGATGGGCGGCGAGTTGGCGGCGGGCGAATTGGTCGGGACCGCCGTGGTGAAGAGGCCGACGACGGAGCACGAATAGGAAGTGTAGCTGGCGTAGCTGCCGCGAAACCAGAGCACGCAACGCTCGCCGCCGTTGCGACGCGGGATGTAGGGGCGCAAGTTGTCCTGCGTGGAGTTGGTCGTGATCTGCGTCCACGAAAAAGTCAGCCCGCCATCCGCCGTGACGCCGCGCCAGAGTTCGTAACGCTGGCTCGCGCTCAAGGTGACATTCGTCGTGTCGGTGAGGTTGAAGGGATTCTGCGCGTTGCTGGAAATGTAAATCACGTTCGGCTCGACGGGATCAACGCAGATGCCGCCCGCGTAATCGTTCTCCGCCGAGTAAAGCGGACGACCCGCCTGCGCGATAAAACGTTTTTGCCACGCCGAGCCGGTCCAGCGCGCGTAGTAATAATAGATGCGATCATCCGTGCCTTGCGTCGGGCCGGTGATGAGGTCGCGTTGGACGGTGAAGACGCAGACGGGCGAGCCGTTGCTCTGATACGCGGTTTCCCAACACCAGGCGCGGCCAGTGGGGATGTGATCGTTCGGGTCGTTCGTGTCGGCGTCGCTGTATTGATAGATCACCGAGCCGCGTTCACCGGAGTCGTGCAGGATTGGCAGCGCGGAGAAATTTCTGACGAACGTGCCGTCGGTTTTGTAAAACGCGGCGTTGGTGTAGAACAGGTGGTAAAGCGAATTCGTCACGTCGCGCGGGTGGCCGTCGGTGTAGAGGAAATCAATCCGGTTCGTGTAGTCGGAACAATATTTTACGTAAGGCCGGATCGTGCCGCCCGTGCCGGTCTGGATGAGAATCGTTCCCGACGACCAGTTCGTTCCGCCAGTGGTCGAGGTATAGACCGTGGGGTTGAAATTCAAATTTCGGCAGAAGTTGAAAATCTTTCCGCCTTCCGCCGAGAGTTGATAGGGATTTGCGTAAGTCATGCCCGCGCCACTGTTGGGGA
>SCTL01000868.1 GCA_004297495.1 Verrucomicrobiota bacterium | reverse complement strand
CGATCAGGCCTTGCCCGGCGAGACGGCGAAGCTTCCGTACGCGGGCGTGGGCTGGTATCGCAAACATTTCTCCGTGCCGCCGAGCGAGCGCGGAAAAATATTTTTCCTCGACGTGGACGGCGCGATGTCGAACGCCAAAGTCTGGCTCAACGGCCACGAGATCGGCGGCTGGAATTACGGCTACACTTCGTGGCGCGTGGACTTGACGCCGCATCTGCGGTTTGATGGCGAGAATGTCATTGCCATCCGGCTCGACAATCCGCCGGACTCATCGCGCTGGTATCCGGGCGGCGGGATTTATCGCAATGTGTGGCTGGTGAAAACTGCTGCGGTTCATATTGGGCCACTAGGTGTTCAGATGACGACAGCAAAGGTTAGCGAGTCGCAAGCTACCATCGAGTTGAAGGCCAATTTGCAAAATGATTCGCATTCGGATCAGTCTGTCGCCGTTCGCCACGTAATCTATGAGCTCAAGTCCGACGGTTCGCGCGGGAAACAGGTTCCGACACTGGAACTGACTGCCGGCTTTCGTGAGAGTTTGGTTTTCACCGATGACATCCGAAAAACGGAGCGAACAATCGGCAAACCCAAACTTTGGAGTGTCAACGAACCAAATCGTTATGTTGCTCTCACGACGGTTGAGCAAAGGGGCAAAGTTGTTGATGAAGTTGAAACGCCCTTCGGCATTCGCACGATCCAGTTCACGCCCGGGCAAGGTTTTCTCCTGAACGGCAAAGTCACCGAGATCAACGGGGTCTGTCTCCACCACGATCTCGGCGCGCTGGGCGCGGCGTTCAATCTGCGCGCGCGCGAGCGGCAGTTGGAAAAGTTGAAGGAACTCGGCTGCAATGCCATTCGCACCAGCCACAATCCGCCCGAGCCGGAGCTGCTCGACCTCTGCGACCGCATGGGCTTTCTCGTCATGGAGGAGGCCTTCGACGCGTGGCGCATGGCCAAGCGCACGAATGATTATCACGTGAACTTCGACGCGTGGGCGGAAAAGGATTTGCGCGCGATGATCCAGCGAGATCGGAACCATCCGTCCATTATCCTCTGGAGTCTTGGCAACGAGGTTTACGAACAGCGCGAGGGCACGAACTGGCCGATGGCCGCCAAGCTCCGCGACATCGCGCATGACGAAGACCCGACGCGACCCGTGAACATGGCCTTGCACGTCGTCGCCGCCAGCACGAATGGTTTCCAAAATGCCGTGGACGTTTTCGGCTACAACTACACGCCGTTCGGCTACGCGCAATTTCGCAAAGACAATCCCAAGCTCCCGCTCGTCGGCAGCGAGACGTCGTCCTGCGTCAGTTCGCGCGGCGAATATTTTTTTCCGGTGAGTGACAACAAGAAGGAAGGCCGCGCGGATTTCCAATGCACGTCCTACGATCTCGCCGCGCCAACCTGGGCCTGTGCGCCGGACGTGGAGTTCAAGGCGCAGGATGAAAACCCGTTCGTGGCCGGCGAATTTGTCTGGACCGGTTTCGATTATCTCGGCGAGCCGACGCCGTTTGACAACGACACGACGAACCGGCTCAAGTTCACCGACCCGGCGTTGCGGGCAAAGGCGGACGAAGATTTGAAAACTTTTCGCAAGATTCGCGTGCCCTCGCGCAGTTCCTATTTCGGCATCTTCGATCTGTGCGGTTTTCCGAAGGACCGCTTCTATCTCTATCAAGCGCGCTGGCGGCCGGAGCTGCCGATGGCGCACATTCTGCCGCACTGGAACTGGCCCGAGCGCGTCGGCCAAGTCACGCCCGTCCACGTTTACACCAGCGGCGATGCGGCGGAACTTTTTCTCAACGGCAAATCGCTCGGTCGAAAAACGCGCGGCCCGTTCGAGTACCGCCTGCGTTGGGACGACGTGAAATACCAGCCGGGCAAACTGGAAGTGGTCGCCTACAAGCACGGAAAAAAGTGGGCTACCGACGTGATGAAAACCACCGGCCCGGCAGTCCAACTCGCGATGCAAGCCGACCGGACAAAGATTGCCGCTGATGGAAACGATTTGTCTTTCGTCACCGTGACAGTCGCCGACAAAGATGGCCTCCTGGTGCCTCGCTCCAAAAACTCGATTCGTTTATCCATCGAAGGTCCGGGCGAAATTGTCGCCACCGACAACGGCGACGCGACGAGCTTTGAATCATTTCAATCGCCCGAACGCAAAGCGTTCAACGGCCTCGCGCTCGTGATCGTTCGCGCCAGGCCCGGCCAGTCCGGCACGATGAAACTGCGCGCGGAATCCGACGGCTTGAAACCGGCGACCATTTCCATCTCAACCCGCAAACCCAATTGACATGAACACCAGAGCGGTTCCCAGAATCCATTCGCGCGCAAATGAGGAAAAACCCCTCACCCGGCCTTCGGCCACCCTCTCCCCATCCGATGGGGAGAGGGACGGGGTGAGGGGCTTCCCGGAATCTCACACTGGCAAACACTCCAGTTCCCTCCGCCTCCTTAAACTTTCTTTGTTGGTGACTGTGCTTTGCGGTGTCGTGAGCGCGACGGCCAGCGCGCGAGTCACCATTTCGTTTGATGCCGACTGGCGCTTTCTGAAAGCCGACGCGCCGGGCGCGGAGCAAACCGCGTTCGACGATTCGCAATGGCGCAAGCTCGACGTGCCGCATGATTGGAGCATCGAAGGCCCGTTCGCCAAGACGAACAAGACCGGCGGCGCGGGCGGGTGGGCACCGAGCGGCGTGGGTTGGTATCGCAAGCATTTCACCTTGCCGACGGAGCAAAAAGGGAAGCGGGTTTACATCGAGTTCGATGGCGTGATGCAGAACAGCGAGGTGTGGATCAACGGCGTTTCGCTAGGCAAACGTCCGAATGGCTACGTGAGTTTTGGCTATGACCTCACCGAGCACGTCACATTCGGCGAGAAGAAGCCGAACGTGCTGGCCGTGCGCGCGGACACCTCGGCGCAACCGGCGTCGCGTTGGTATTCTGGCGCGGGGCTTTACCGGCACGTGCGATTAGTGATCAAAGATCCAATTCACATTCCGCAGTGGGGCGTGTTCGTCAAAACGCTTGAGGCCAATGCTTCGGAAGCAAAGATGCAATTTAAAACCTCCATCACGAATGACTCGGGAACGGAAGCCAAGATTCAACTTCGCCTCCAAGTGCTTGACCCGGCTGGAATAGCCCAGCGTGACATCACCACCGATTTCACGATTGATTCGCGGGTGTATTCCGAAATCGGCCTGTTGATCGAAAAACCGCAGCTCTGGAGCATCGAATCGCCAAAGCTTTACAGCGTTGTCAGTCGGATTCTTGTTAATGGCCAGTCAATTGACGAGCAAACTACCTGGTTCGGAATTCGCGTAGCCGAATTCAAGAGCGCCACTGGCTTTTCGCTGAACGGGAAAAACTTCAAGCTCTACGGTGTCTGTCTGCACCACGACGGCGGCGCGTTCGGCGCGGCGGTGCCGCTCGGCATCTGGGAAGATCGTCTCAAAACTTTGCGCTCGCTCGGCGTGAACGCCATCCGCACCGCGCACAATCCACCGGCGCCGGATTTTCTCGATCTGTGCGACCGCCTGGGCTTTCTCGTGATGGATGAATTCTTCGACTGCTGGACGGTCGGCAAGAATCCGCACGACTATCATCTCTATTTCGAGGAATGGTCCAAGCGCGACGCGGCGGACACGGTTCGACGTGACCGTAATCATCCGAGCGTGATTCTTTACAGCATCGGCAACGAAATTCATGACACGCCGAAACCGGACATCGCAATTCCCATCGCGCGCGGGCTCGTCGAAGTTTGTCACGAGAACGATCCCACGCGACCGGTGACGCAGGCGTTGTTTCGCCCGAACGTGAGCCACGATTACGACAACGGCCTCGCGGACTTGCTCGATGTCGTCGGCACGAATTATCGCGACAACGAACTGCTCGCCGCGCAACGCGCCAAGCCCTCGCGCAAGATCATCGGCACGGAGCAGCGGCACGACCGCGAGACGTGGCTGAATCTCCGCGACCATCCTTCGCACGCCGGACAATTTCTCTGGACGGGCGTGGATTATCTCGGCGAGACGCGCTCATGGCCGTTGGTTGCGCACGCGTCCGGCTTGCTCGACCGCACCGGCGAGGTGAAACCGAGGGCGTTCGAGCGGCAAAGCTGGTGGAGCGAGGCGCCGATGGTGCGCATCGTCCGCCGCGTCGCGCCCGATGACAAGATGCCGACCGACCCCGGCTACGGCGGCGCGGAGTTGCACACGCAGGTGGAGTTCGCCGACTGGACGCCGCGCAATCCCGCGTCGCACGACGAGAGTGTCCACGCGTATTCCAACTGCGAGGAGGTCGAGCTGTTCCTGAACGGCAAATCGCTCGGCGCAAAACCGATCAATCGCGACGCCACACCGCGCGTGTGGAAAGTGAGCTATGAACCCGGCACCCTGAAAGCCGTGGCGAGAAACAAAGATAAGGTGATTGCCACCGACGAACTCCGCACCGCCGGCAAGGCGGCGAAAATAATTCTCACGACTGACCGCCCGAAACTTTCGCCGGCGTGGGATGAAGTCGCCTTCGTCAACGCGACCGTGGTGGATGAAAACGGCGTGGTCGTTCCGCGCGCGAACGATCTGATTTCGTTCGAGCTCACCGGACCGAGCGTGATCGCTGCCGTTGACAGCGCGGACAATTCGAGTCATGAACCGTTTCAAGCAAATGAGCGTCGTGCTTATGCCGGTCGATGTCAGGTACTCGTGAAAGCGACCTCGGCTTCTGGTGAAATCACAATCGCAGCAAGCGCGCCGGACTTGGCGGGCGCGTCGGTTGTGATTGAGGCGTCGCCGGCTCGTTGAATTCTGTCATGCGAATCTCGCTCCCATTGATCTGCGCGCTGCTCTGCGCTCGGGCTGTCTTGGCCCAAGTGCCGGACGCCGAACCACCGGAGCGGATGCAGAGTCTCAGCGGTAATTTCCTCGGCAAGACTGAGCGACCATTGCGCTACTTTCCGGAGGGCCGCGATTTCGTCACCACGAACGGCGCGGAGTATTTCAATCGCCCGCTTTATTGCCTGAACTCCGCGTTTCGCGTGGATGGCGGCGATAAACCAGAGTTCTCGCTCTACCTGCCCGGTCGCGGCGGCAACTTGCGTTTCGGAATCAAGACTCCCGCCGGTGTGAAATGGCTGAATGACGCGGAGCAAGTTGTGACACGCTATCGGCCCGGCTTGTTGAAATACGAAATTCGCGATTCCATCTTGGGCAAAAACATTCTGGTTGCTGATGTGTTGCCTTTGAGCGAGTCGCAAGGAGTGATCGTCGTCGCGGAACTTCGTGGCAACAGTCAGCGCGTTGAATTGCTTTGGGCTTTTGGCGGCGCGAACGGGATGAAAGGCCGGCGCGGCGGCGACATCGGCTGCGAGCGCGAACCAGTGAGCGAGTTCTTTCAGCTTCGACCGGAGCAGTGCAAGGGAAACGAGTTTTACCTCGCAGCCAACGCGTTTGTTCTGACCAGCAAGTCGGCGAAAATCGCCGGCGTCAGTTCGCGCGGGGCAGTGCACGCGATTGGTAACGCCGGCAAATGGACGAACGCGGCTGAACTGTTCGCGACTGTCGGTTTGACGAATGAGCTGCCAGTCGTCGTGGGGCGAATCGTGTTGAGAGAGAACGAACCCGTTTATCTCGCGCTGCAACCGGTGAACACGGAGACGCCCACTTTGCGCGAAGGCGAATTAGTAAAAACTTTTTCTGCCGCCGAATCGCATCGCCGCGTGATTGCCGAGCGCGTGTTCGTCGAGACGCCCGATGAATTCATCAACGCGGCGGCGGCGGCGTTGAACGTGGCGGCGGACGGAGTGTGGGACGCGCAGCAGAAAAGTTTCATGCACGGCGCGGTGGCGTGGCGGCAGCGGCTGCTCGGTTGGCGCGGCGCTTACGCGGGCGATGCGCTCGGTTGGCATGAGCGCACGCGGCAACATCTCGAAGGCTACGCGAAGCAGCAGAACACCGATTCGATTCCCGACAAGATTCCCGTGCCCGAGGAATCGGCGAATCTTTCGCGCAATGAAAACGCGCTGCACAGCAATGGCAATCTCTCGAAGAATCATTACGACATGAATCTCGTGGCGATGGATGCGTTGTTCCGTCATCTGTTGTGGACCGGTGATCTGGAGTTCGCGAAGCAGATGTGGCCCGTGATCGAACGGCATCTGGCGTGGGAGCGAAGATTGTTTCGTCGCGAGTTTGGAACAGAAAAATTACCGCTCTACGAGGGCTACTGTTCTTTCTGGGCGAGCGATGACGTGGCTTACAACGGCGGCGGCGCAAGTTACGCGTCGGCTTACAATGCGTATCACAACCAGATGGCGGCGCGGGTCGCGAAGTGGATTGGCAAGAACGCGACGCCGTACGAGCGCGAGGCGAAGTTGATCGCGACGGCGATGCGGCACGAGTTGTGGCTGCCGGAGCGGGGCTGGTTTGCCGAATACAAGGACTGGCTCGGGTTGCAACTCGTGCATCCGAACGCGGCGGCGTGGACGTTTTATCACACGATTGATTCCGAAGTGCCGACGCCGCAGGAAGCGTGGCAGATGACGCGCTGGGTGGAGACGGAGGTGGCGCATTTTGAAATCCGAAATCCGAAATCCGAAATCCGAAATGAAGAATGTTTCACCATCCCGACTTCGAGTTGGATGCCTTATGCGTGGAGCGTGAACAACGTCGTGATGGCCGAGGCCACGCACACGGCGCTCGCGTGCTGGCAGGCGAATCGTCGCGAACTGGCGTTCCCGCTCTTCAAGGGCGCGCTGCTCGACAGCATGTTTCTAGGGCTTTGCCCGGGCAACGTCGGCATGTGCACGCAGTTCGACGCGTATCGTCACGAATCGCAGCGCGACTTCGCCGACGGTTGCGGCGCGACTTCGCGGGCGTTGATCGAGGGATTGTTTGGAATCAAACCCGACGCGCTGGCGGGCGAGTTGACGATTCGGCCTGGCTTCCCAGCGGAATGGAATCACGCGAGCATCAAGCATCCGGATTTGAATTTCAGTTTCAAGCGAGACGGAACGCGCGAGACGTTTGTGGTGGAGCAAAAGTTTTCCACGCCGATGAAGTTGCGGCTGCAAGTCGCGGCGTTGCGGGAACAGATTGGAAGCGTAACGGTGAACGGGGAAGCCGCGAAGTTTGAGTGGTTCACCAACTCGCCCGCCGGGCCGCGCGTGGAAATTCTGGCGGCCGCGGCGGCGCGATGCGAAGTGGAGATCGCGTGGAAAGGCGGAGCGCTCTCCCTCACCCCGGCCCTCTCAACTGCTGTTGGGATTTTGTCATTTGTTCAGAAGATGGGAGACACGAGAAGTTTATGTCAATCTCGCGGTCGCCGATGACGATCTTGTCGATGATGCTCTCGGCGATCTTACGCTTGTCCTCGGTGGGTAGTTTGGGCCAGCGGGCATACAAGGCGTGGGCTTCCGAGAGCACTTCATCGGCGGACAGGTTGTTCACCCGCAGGAAATCGACCTCAGCCTGGAGCTTCGGCAGTTCGGCAACCAACTGGTTCAGTCGGGCCTCGGCAGGCTTGTAAAACTGGCCGAAGCCTTGCGCGGTGATTTGTTCTTCAAGATACAGCTTATGCGTCCGTGTCATGTCATCGCGCACCTTCTGAATCTCACGTTCATGCGCGGCCAGCAAGGTTTCCTTCTCGGACAGGTTCTTGGTGGCGGATTGCAGGTGCTCCGCGATGCGTTCAGGCTCTGCGAAGAAGCCTTTCATTTCCTGTTGGAAGATGGCTTCCAAGTCCACAATCGGAATCTTGTTATGGCACTCCCGGCACACGTATTTGGGAGAGTTGGAGCGGACATACATCTTGTGACCGCAGGCGCAGTGGGCAAGGTTACCGAACACCTGCACGGGGAGACGGCCCGGTTTTTTCCAGCCCTTCAACTGTTCTTCGATGATCTGGTTGACCTGATTCCAAAGCGACTCGGGCAC